>CAMRAP010000256.1 GCA_947039985.1 uncultured Odoribacter sp. | reverse complement strand
GCAAGATTTACAGTGTCTTTTCCTAAATCAAATTTACATAAATCTTCACTTAACGAGATAGGTAAATTTGCACCAAGAAGATTAAAAGTAATTAATTCATTATTTTGACCTCGTGAACTAATAGAGCCTTTGAAAATCATATAATTATCAAAAAACACTTCGAACACACTCTCTTTTGTCAGACTTTTAATAGCTTTAACATTATGAGGAGTATTTGGTATTTCGACATCAAGAGAATAAGGCACAGGAATTTCACCAACAGAGAAAAAAGGATTTTCAAACACAAGATTTATCTGCTGATCTAGCGAAACATCAAGATGCACATTCTGATCGATGATTAATTGTATCATAGTTTTTTCCTCGCTTTATTAAATTTATCTTGCGACTCCTGAAGCTTTTTATTCGAGATAACTGCTTCAATGGGTCTACTAATTCTATCGTTCAATAGATTAATTGCGGCTAGAGTTTTTTCGGCTAGTTCATTGTCGGGCAAATTATCTTTTTTACTACTCGTTTTTTTTGATACTGCCACAGTGTACCCACCATCTTGATAACCTTTAGGAGCTTGATAACCTTTAGGTGGAAGTTTCGGAGCGTTCAAATGCCCATTACGTTGGTAACGGTCAATATCTTGAACCAACGAAGCTATCGCTGGATCACGCAAAGATTTATTATTAACAATAAATTCACCACCACCTTCGCCAACAATATACTCAGCACCACTCTGTCCAACATATCCAGATTTACGACCAGAGTTTTTAGTTTTAAAAACATTACCATCGTCACGCATCGTATAACCACCCTCTTCATAACCACTAGCCACTGGTATAGCGGCAATCATAGCAACTTGAGCCAAGCCCAAAGCACCAACAACAATTGATAAGGGAATATTTGGCAAAGCCTGTGCAACGGCTAATGATGTAGCTGTAAGTGCTTCAAGAATCGCTTGGACTTTATTACGTTTGGCTTGTTTTATATCAGCTTCTTCACGTTTTTTGTCCATCTCTTCTTGCATTTCTGTCATTTTAGCATTATACATGTCTTGAGATATCGCACCAGCATCAAGTTGTCTTTTAAGTGTATTTTCTTTAGATTTTTGATTCTTCTCAAAATTATCTAATTCTTTATTTTCTTTCGCTGTCATGATTTGATTCATCGCACCGAAAGCTGCACTGATTACTTGAAATGATTTTGCAATGGCTGCTGCAATAAGCTGTGCCTTTTCCTCTGGAGATGAACCTGTCCAGTCATCAAAACTATTAAAAAAATCTTCCCACTCTCCAGCAGTTCCCCCAATAAGAGGGATTTGTGTACCTCTTGATTTCTCATCAAGTGGTCCATAAAATTCAGCTCCAGCAGGTGTTTTGTTGGCAATAGCTTGACCAACTTCGTCTTGATGTCCCTGCTGAATATCTTTATCAATACCCAATAAACCGTTCAATGATTTACTTCCAATAGCTTTTTCCATCTCAGAAGTAATATCAGTACACCCACTAGCCATAAGAGTAGCCAATTCAGACATTTGCGTTTTCACAAGAGCCTTTCGTTCTTCGGCATTGAGCTTCGAATTTGCCAA
The DNA here is from genome assembly GCA_947039985.1 of uncultured Odoribacter sp. GTDB lineage: Bacteria > Bacteroidota > Bacteroidia > Bacteroidales > Marinifilaceae > Odoribacter. Next base: position 946 of record CAMRAP010000256.1, on the reverse strand, counting down.
TTGCAATTTGTGCTTGTTCTGCATTATCGCAACAGCATCATTTAGCGATATAATTAGCGAATTAAGCGTTGATGTTTTATGATCTCTATCAATTTGCGAAAGGTTCGCCATGTGTTCAGATTTCAAGGCTTGATAAACAGATTGTTCATCCCTGGTCATATCATCAAATTTCTTATTGAACAATCCATATTGTTCCAATCTTTTTTGATAATTAGCAATCTCTTGATTGACTAAACCATCACCCTCTGCATTAGGCTCTATATTTGTATTAGGCTCTACCTTTGGGTTATTAAGTTCCGAAAGTGACTTTTTTAATTTTTGGATTTTATCATCAATAGTTTTTAAACCGTCTACATCTTCAACATTTATAATTAATCGTTGTTTGTTAAGTATTTCAATTTCATTGTTTATTCTCTCTATCTCACCACCAACAGTTCCAGTAGTATCAGCAAGGGAAACGTTGATGACTTCCAATTCTGCATTATTAGTTAATTTCTTCGTTTTTAAGCCAATTAACTTATCATCAAAAGCCGCATTTGCTTCTTTAGTCATTTGTTTAATAACATCTGCACCACTTTGCCCTTGATATATAGATTTGCCAATAACCTCAAAAACATCAAAACCGCCAACCCTAAAATCATCTTTCTCCTTATTGACAGAAGCAATTTCTTTATCAATACCCTTATTAGTAGCAATCAACTCTTTTACTCTAGCATATTTCTCAACCTCCTTTCTAGCATTTGCAACAGAAATCGCCTCTTTGTCTATCGACTCAGTACCTTTATCCATCGCTTTTCTCAACTGCTCCGTTATTTCTATTTTTCGCTCTTTTGTTGTCAGTTCATTTTCTAACTCAAGAAGTAGCAGCTGCATTGATCTAGTTTCATCATTCACTATTTTTTTTGAAGATTCACCGATTCGGTCTATTGCTTCAGCTGCTGTTTCT
>CAMRAP010000255.1 GCA_947039985.1 uncultured Odoribacter sp. | reverse complement strand
TAAATCGACTCAGTTTTACAAATCTCTACCTACTGTTTGGGATGATACCAAAGTGCTGTCAGGCGTAATGGGCGAAGAAGCTATGATTGCACGTAAATCAGGAAATGATTGGTACGTTGGATCTTTAAATGCTGTAAGTAAGAGAGAGCAAACGGTGAATCTTAATTTTTTAGACCCACACGCATCTTATACTGTAATGATTTATAGCCAAAATGCAAAGGATTTGAAAAAGAATCAAGTAAATTGTAAGCAAATTAAATTAGGAGACGTTAGGGAATTAAAAATGAACGTAGAACAAAATTCTGGTTTTGCTTTGGTGATTTGTAAGGATGTTTATTAATTCAATACATAATATATATGAAACTCTCATTTCTCACACTCATATTAATCTGTTTCACAACCTCGGTTGAGGCGCAGACACAGTTTTTTGTTTCAAATCAAGGAAGAGCAAAGAGCGATGGTACGATAAAAAGACCTTATAAAAACATCTCTGATGCAATTGAAAAGGCATATACAGTATCTTCGGATACAGTAGAGATATTACTTCGAAAAGGTAGGTACGATATTGATAAAACAATTGAAGTCAATCAGCATTGGAAAGGTAAACAGTTGATCATTCGTTCGTATAACGGCGAAGAGGTTTCTATCTCTGGTGGAAAATCTATTTCGGCTAAGAAGCTATCAAAAGTTTCTGATAAAGATGCCTATTTGCGTATGCAGCCAGCATATAGAAATCTAATTAAAGAGATTGATTTAAAAGCATTAGGTATTAAAGTCGCCGATTTAAGAGCATCAGGTTTTGGTCGCCCAAGTAGTGCAGCATGGACCGAGGTTTTTGTAAACAAAGCGCCCATGAGTTTATCTCGCTGGCCCAATGATTCGACTGTTTTAATTGGTAAGGTGCTAGAAGCTGGAACAAATCAACATGTTTCAAAAGCTGGCTTACCAATCTTTAAATACAACGAATCGCGTCCATCAGCATGGAGTAAAGCGGAAGATTTTTGGATTAGTGGCTATTTTGCACATGGCTATGCTGGCGATATGATTGCAGTACAGAAAGTTGATACAGTAAATAAAACAATTCATCCAGCACAGCAAACAGTTTATGGATTTATGACGGGTGCTCCTTGGAGACAGTGGTTTGCACTCAATCTTTTGGAAGAGATAGATCGCCCAGGTGAATATGTATTGGATGCTAAACGAAGTAAGATTTTTATCTATCTACCAGATAATAAAATTGAAAACGTAGATGTATCAATTCTTGATGCCCCTTTGTTGGCTATCGAAAACTGTTCTAATGTGACAGTGCGTGGTATCACGTTCGAGTATGGACGTAGCATGGCTGTATATATGGAGAAAACAAATCAAGTTGTGATTGATGACTGTATTATTCGTAATATGGGAGGCGTTGGTGTGAGCATCGGTCAAGGAACAGAGCAGCCAAAAGGATTGACATTGAACCCACATGCAGCAGAGGCTGGTGGAGTACCTGTATCGCGTAAACTAGGAGATTTGCTTGGGAAAGTGTACGAAGATGTACTATTTAACCGTCAAGCAGGAACAAACAATGGTGTAAGAAATAGTTATATCTATCAAACAGGAGCAGGCGGTGTTAGTTTAGGTGGTGGCGATCGTTCAAAGCTTATATCAGCCAATAACTTTATTGAGAACTGTGCCATATCGGACTATAATCGGATCGAGAAATCATACCGTCCGGCAGTTTGGATGGATGGTGTTGGAAATAGAATTTCTCAATGTGATATTCAAGATGCGCCAAGTATGGCGATTCTATTTCATGGTAACAACCATATCATTGAGTATTGTAAAATTACAAATGTTTGCCAAGATGTAGACGATCAAGGTGCTATTTATTATGGTAGAGATCCTTCGGAAAGAGGAAATGTAATTCGTTACTGCTATTTCAAAGATTTAAGTCCACGACATCGCGTAACAGCTACGTATCATGATGATGGTGCATGTGGTGCAGAAGTGTACGGAAATATATATTTTAGAGCAGGCTCGTTACCTGTATTGATCGGGGGAGGAAGTGATATTAATTATACCAATAATATATTTATTGATTCTCCTGTTGCGATTCATTTAGATAACAGACTTCAAGGTTGGTCAAAGAAAACAATGGACGCAGGAGGTATTTTTGATAAGCGCCTACAAGCAGTTCGCCATACTGAACCGCCTTATAGTTCTGCATATCCTAAATTAGTTAACTATTGGAACGAAAACCCAGCTTTCCCGAAGCGCAATAAAATTAGTGGGAACCTGTTTTATAAGATAAAAAGCAGTGTAAGAGGCGAAACGCAATGGGGAGAGTTATGGAATAACTGGTCTACAGACAATGATCCAGGATTTGTGGATCCTACAGATCCATTAAAGGGATTTAAAGCGAATGCTGCCATTTATCAATATATTGTAGACTTTCCACAAATTCCATTTGATAAAATCGGTTGTACCTTACCTACTCGTTATTAAAATTAAATAATAACAACTATCTTTGCCTTAAATCTACTACACAGTGGTGGGTTTAAGGTAATATA
>CAMRAP010000254.1 GCA_947039985.1 uncultured Odoribacter sp. | reverse complement strand
GGAGTGTATGATGACCACAATGATCCATACAGCGCATTTGGATATAGGGGGAATTAAAATGGATTTATCAAAAAGTTATGATTTTTTTCAGCCCGAAAAGAGAAGTGACCGCATCCATATCATTGGATGCGGTTCAGTCGGTTCGACAGTAGCAGAGAATTTAGTTAGATGCGGAATTACCAAAATAACACTATGGGATTTTGATGTAGTTGAACCAAAAAATTTGGCGAATCAAATGTTCCGTCGTCAGGATATTGGTGAGCATAAAGTCTCTGCCCTTAAAAATATGCTCACTGAAATTAACCTAGATATTATTGACGGATTAAAACTTCAAGATAAAGGTTGGAATGGAGAACAACTTTCTGGTTATGTTTTCTTATGTGTTGATAATATTGAGCTTCGAAAACAAATTGTTGAGAAACATATAGACAATCCTTATATCAAGGCAATGTTTGATTTTCGCACACGCTTGGAGGATGCACAACATTACGCCGCTGATTGGGCTGACTATAAAATGAAAAAGGATTTTCTTAATTCCATGAACTTCACACATGAGGAGGCTACAGAAGAAACGCCTGTATCTGCTTGCAACGTGACATTATCTGTTTGCCCTACGGTGAGAATTATCTGCGCATATGGGGTTGCAAATTTTATGAACTTCTGGAATGGACGACCAATCAAAAAGCTAATTTTGGCTGATGCATTTCAGTTTGCCCTAGATGCGTTTTAGGTAAAAAATTAAAATGCAAGTTTTATTATAATGAACAATCGAAGAAAGCACAGACATTGAACCTAGCAATATGGGGTTAGGCAAGGGTTAGGGTAATCCACATTAAGAAGGGGATATATAATGAATTTTTCAGAAATTAAGTCGAAAATGCAAAGTAATTTTAAACAAATGACGCAGGATGGAAGCCATCTTTTTAAGACTACGCTAGATAAAGATGCTCTTTGGGATCTGTATCTTGACAGCTTTCCAGAGGGCACAAACGAAATCTACAGAGTGCGACGAGAACATGATTGCTCTTGTTGTAGACAGTTTATAAAAGCCGTGGGCAATGTCGTTTCCATAAAAGATAATATTGTCACCACCATATGGGGATTTAATGTAGAGGATAAAGATTTTCAAGTAGTAGCAAATATCCTCGACAGTTTTGTCAAGCACCATGCTGTTTCGGATAAGTTTATTGGTACAGATAAAAACCGTGAACAGCTAGAAAATAGCCAGGTAAAAACTTGGGAGCATTTCTACATTGAACTAGACGATAGATTTGTAGACAAAACGGATAGAACTATCGGGGACTTGCTAGGTGCTTACAGGGATTTAAGAAATGTGTTCAAGCGGGGACTAGATGAAATCACACAAGAAAGCATTGAAATTGTCTTAGAATTGATAGCCCAAAATTCTTTATACAAAGGTCAAGAATGGGACAGTCAGTTAAAAGAATTCTTGAAGCATAAAAAGGCATATTCGAAACTTCCTGCCAATGAGGCTGAGAACTATGCATGGGAACAGTCCTCAAAAATCAATCCTGTTATTGGTAAGCTTAGGAATACTAGCATAGGAACATTGCTGACAGATCTTAGTGAAGGCGCAGATTTAGAAAAAGCTGTAAAATCTTTTGAAATAATTGTGGCTCCTACAAATTATAAAAGACCAAAAGCAATCTTTACCAAGAAAATGCTTGAGGACGCAGAGAAAGCTATTACAGAATTAGGTTTTATGACAGCATTAGGCAGACGGCATGCAACCATAAATGACATTACCATAAACAACATTCTATTCTCCAATAGAGATAGCGCGAAATCTTTAGGTAATGTGTTTGCAGAGATGTCAAAAGATATTGCCCTAAATCCCAAACAGTTTGGCAGAATTGAAGAAATAACTATAGAAAGTTTTATAAAAAATATTCTTCCACTTTCCACTGAATTAGAGGTGTTGGTTGAGAATCGACACAGTAAAAACATGGTATCTTTAATCGCGCCAAAGGAAAAAGACAGCAACGTTATGTTCAAATGGGACAATCCTTTTAGTTGGTCTTACTCCGGCGATATTACAGATAGCAACATCAAGGAAAACGTTAAGTCGGCAGGTGGCAAGGTAGATGGAGCGTTAAGATTCTCTATTCAGTGGAACGATGGTGAACACAACGCTAGTGATTACGATGCGCATTGCATTGAGCCTGGAGGAAACCACATAAATTTCGGAAGTAAGCAAAATACTAGAACGACAGGTAATTTGGATATTGATATTATGAGTCCAAAATTGAATGTCGCTGCGGTTGTTTTAATGCAGAGATAGAGTTTGACGGTCAAGTTTATTCTTTTGAGTACAACAAGCCATTGAGACAAGGTGAAGAAGTTATAGTAGCAGAGGTAACATTCAAGAATGATGTATTTAGTGTTGCAGAAAAATTGCCATCTACAACATCTTCAAAAGAACACTGGAATTTGAAAACACAGCAATTTGTACCAGTATCCATAATGATGCTGTCACCAAACTATTGGAATGAGCAACAAGGCATCGGCAATAAACACTATTTCTTTATGCTTCAAGATTGCC
>CAMRAP010000253.1 GCA_947039985.1 uncultured Odoribacter sp. | reverse complement strand
ACATCTACGCGAGCTACAGAACGACATAGCGTTACATTTGCCGATGAACCCAAAATAGTGATTTTGGGAAGTCCTAATAAGCCATGCATCGGAAGAGCAGTAGTCTGATCACTATTTAGATCCATACTTGCAACACTTGCTAGCGCCATTTCTTCTTTGCTGTTTTTATAGTTATCAGGATTTATTTGACCTTGTGAGTTAGCGAAAACATGAATAAGGACAGGCTTATTCGTAACTAATACTTTTGCTGTAAATGTAATAGTGCCTGCATCTCCTAGCGAAACGGGTTTGATATTATTGCTTCCGTAAAGGTATTCTTTAGTCTCTTCATCAAAGATAAGGATAGCGATGTCTTTAATGTAAGTATCTTTAGGTGAGCCAGCACGTGTAGGAGTAACTGAAGTGGGAACCTTTAACCCCAATGTTATATATGTTTCATCTTTAGTACCTATCCCTGCTTCACTTAGCGGCTCTTTCACGCATGAGCTGAGTGTAAATCCTAAACAGAACAGTAACATTATTTTTTTCATCATCAATTTATTTAAACATTTAACGCTTAAAATTCTTTCCATATTTTTTTCTCTCCCCATGATGTAACCTCTATACTGACATTAATATTACCGGTGAAATTAGCATAAACATTAAGTAATTCGCCTGTTTTAACGCTCAGCGGATTACCATTGCTATCTTTTGCAATTGTAGCAACAAGAGATATTCCATTGTATATATCTACTATAATATTGCTTTTGGTAGGAGGTAATATATTGAAAATGGAACTTTCGAAAAGTCCATTATTAAATTTCGCTTTTGGATTATGAAGTGCCTTTTCTCCCAAAGTATGCCCCATAAAATTCAGTTGCCTTTTTCCATAACGTAACACATAATGAAAATCATCACTTGTTGTATTTGTATACGCTTTTAGTCCTTTTGTTGTAATCACTACACTTCCTACTTTGCGACGAATCGCGATCTCTTGAAGTGTGTTTGATATGCTTTTTACAATCTCCTTGCGACCTTTAAATAGATCATCCGGAGAGTTTGCTGTTTGCTGCATTGATTTTGCACTCGTATGCATCGTTAATGATATGCATGCAGACACGAGTTTATCTCCTATAGTTAGTGTTGGCATTTTTTGTTTGTCATTTGCCGAATTACCCAAAACAACAATATGCAGCGTGCTATTATTGGGGTAGTTTAATTTGATATTTTTCTCTAGTTCTATTTGACGAAGAGCCAAAAAGTTATCTTGATCATCAAATACGTACGCAGTTATCTCTTTAACATCATCACTTTGTGAGATGTTATTCCCATCTATATCATAAGCTCGCACGATAAACTCATGTGAGAAGGTGGGGCATTGCGATAAGTCCTCTTTTGTACATCCCATGCTTACAAACGACGTAACCATTAAAATTAATAGCAAACGAATGTGGCTATGAGGTCTATTTTTTTGCATAATGACGAGGATTAATGTGTTGTGTTAAATATATTATGCTACAATATTGTAGCATAATATATTTAGATTAGTTGATTCTGTTTTAAAACTCTTTATCAGCAGTTATAGTATTCCAAGGAGTTGTTGTTACAGTGACTTCTATAGATGAATTTGTAACTGGAACCTCTGGATCGATGACACCATCACCATTATCAGTAAGTTTAATATTGATTTGATATTGATTTCCAGGCGTAATAGGTCCCCAATTTGTAAAATCCTCGGCTGAAGAGAAGTGAATAGGGTAGTATATTGTGGACGTACGACCATCTGTTGCTGTTCTCAAAGAGCTAAGCGTAAGGATAGTTGGCGTTTTATCAGTATTACTATAATCCTTAATATCGTTACCAAAAGTGTAAAAGTGATAAGATGTTGGATTTGTGAAATCAACGTTTTTATGATTTAATGCACCAAATAATGTCGCTATAGCAGGAGCAGTATAACCGTTATCACCTGTGTAAAAAGTAGTTTGAGTCGATGGGTTTTCACTAAAGAAATTAGCATGTGCACCTGCCTGTAGAACAGATACTGCATTTTCACTATATGTATACCCATTCGTACCGCTACGCACATCAGTTACAGTAACCATAATTTTTGCAGAAGAGAACGCAACTTGTACTGCTGCTTCGCCCGTCTTTCCATCAGCAGCAAATGTAATATCACCTTTACCATGCATCCATAGATTCGTGCCTATTTGAGAAGTCTCAGTAGAAGATTTGACCCTCAAATCACCTTGAATCGCCTTCAATTGAGTCAAAGTTTTCACACCTGCAAATAATCCTTCAGCCTCTAACGAAGCTCCAGTATTCACTACTACGTAAACCTCTTTTGCAGCGGTAGATGCTGTTAAGGTAACTGCATTTGCATTAGCCGAGTAAGCAGAACCACTTATGTTTTCTCCGTTGAATGCAAATGCAACAAAGTTATGGACTGTCTCATTATCACCTGCACCATCTCCAATAGCTCTTGTTTTTGTTTCTTGACCAACTACTTGTATTGTTACATTTGCTGTCTTTCCTGAATCAAGGATATCATCGTTCTCATTAGAACAAGAGCAAATCGTTAGGGCTGCTAGAGCCACTGTTAAA
>CAMRAP010000252.1 GCA_947039985.1 uncultured Odoribacter sp. | reverse complement strand
TATTCATCGCTTTCTCTCTTTCACTTTTCTCTTTTATTGATTTAATTTTCTCAAGTTTTAAGGAGGTTTCGTAAATATCTTTTTCATGTTTCTTGAAATCAATTTTCTCTAAAGTAGTAACCATCTTGTCCATAAATGGTCCTGTTGTCATTTTTTCAAGAGGAATGTTTTTAAATGCTCCTTCCAATTTAAAAATTGTGGTATCTTGAAATGATTGTTCAATAAGTCCTCTAATCTTAGTCGGATCAGATGCTTTTTTCATTGCATCTAAGAATGATTCTAAATTTTTGATCTTAGTGTCAACATCAATATTTTCTTCTTTATCAAACTTGACATCAATCTTTTTTTTATCCTTATTCCCCTTTTTGCCAAATTCGACTTTTACGCCAGGGTCTGAATTTTTACTTTTTTTATTTGCAATATTCTCTTTTATAGTGTTTTGAAGGGCAAGATGTTTGTCGTAAATATAAGTGTTTTTGCTGTTAGCTTTCAGGTCTAGGATAGTACAATGATAAGAATCACCAACCAATGAAATAGACTTATATTTATCGAATGGTAATAGCACCTTTCCATTGTAGTCTAAAATTCCTTTTTCTCCTTTATAAGTTGCTATCATTAGCTTGTTTTTATCCACATCACTCAAATGGGAATAAGCAATGGGTATCACCTCTTTACCTTTTGTGTTGATATAGCCCCACAATCCTTTGTAATTAACTTTAGCTCTAGATTCAGTAAACTCACCTAAAACAAAGAAACGTGGTTCCACAGTCCTAAATTTATACTTAAAACCATACAATCCATTATTTTTTATGATTTTTACATTTTGACTGGCTAAACTAAGTGATAGTAATAGAAAAAAGATGGTGAAAAAACGTTTCATAATTATCTAATTTATGTTGTTATTATACTGAGTTTAGCAAACATAGAATAAAAAACGTTATAATCCAAATTAAGAAAATTAAGAAAACGAAGTTTTCAACAAAAGTTTGATGAAACTTTTTAAAGTTTCGCCTCGCAGAGGTGTAGAGAAAAGAAACTGTCTTCGATGCCAATCTTTAAAAAGCTTGGCCAAATTTACTATGGGGTGGTAGTTTAACTATTACTCTTTCAAATAGAACCATATGTGCTTGTGCGGCTCGCACAAAGCTTGGCTAAATTTTCTATGGAACTCCTTTTGATTCGATTGTAAAGATGAAAAAATAGATTATTTTTGTATTCATAAATAGCTTGAAATATGGAAAAACAGGAGTTGTATAATGCCTATGCAGAGTGTGAAGAGTATAATTGTTTTGGTTGTTCTCCCAAAAACCAGTACGGACTGAAATGTAAGTTTGTGGATGAGGGGGAGTATGTCAGTTGTCGTTGGCAACCGTCTGAACATTATCAAGGATTTTTTAATGTGCTACATGGAGGTGTTCAGGCAACATTGATAGATGAAATTGCTTGTTGGGCAATATTTGCTCATGCAAAAACGGTGGGAGTGACGACGGAGATGAAGGTGAAGTATCGGAAAGCTGTTCGCACTGATGGCGGAGAGATATCCTTGAGAGCTAAACTGACAGATATTACCCGTAGATTGGTAACTGTACATGTGGAGCTGTTTAATGAAAAAAATGAATTGGCAGTGGAAGCAGACGTCGTCTATATGATTTTTCCAGAAGAGATGGCTAAAAAGAAAATGAACTGGCCCGGTGCGGAGGCTTTTTATAAATAAGGTATGAAGAAAAGGTATAAAAATATTGTGTGGGACTGGAATGGTACACTGCTGAATGATTTTACCACTGGTTTGAAAACACTCAATGATATGTTGGATAGAAGAGGGGTGAGTGTAGTGAATGAAAAAACATACAAGGATATATTTGGTTTTCCGGTGATTGATTTTTATCATAAAGTCGGATTTGATATGGAAAAAGAGTCCTTTCACAATCTATCTTTGGATTTTGTGGAAACTTATGATCGGTATATAACAGATATTTTTCTTAATCCACAAGTTTTAGAAATTTTGCCTGCTATTCAACAGCAAGGGATGAAGCAATACATTTTATCTGCTCTTAAAGAAGATATATTGCACCAAATGCTTTCTGATTTTAAGATTGAAGATTATTTCGAACAGGCTTGTGGTTCAGACGATATTTATGCTTCGAGCAAAACTGAAAGAGGTCAGCGTATGTTGAGTCTTTATAAATTCTCTCCCGAAGATACATTGATGATAGGGGACACCTTGCACGATGCCGAAGTGGCAGAAGCTCTAGGCTTTGATTGTTTGTTATTTGCTGGTGGCCACAATAGCGAGTGGCGATTGCGTGAAAAAGCAAGCGTTATTCAAGATTTCGGAGAGCTCAATCAGTTGCTAGGTCTTTAGGTCTTCGTCGTGCGTATATCACATCAATACTAGTTAGTGTTTTGATATCAAGACACTTATAAATAGTCGCTAACTTTATATTTCAGGGTAAATCGTTGTATTAATTTTTTTTGAAAAAATAAGTATAAAAACTTGTTCATGTAAATTATATACTTATATTTGCAGTGTGTTAATATATTAATACACTAAGAAATCAAGAATTTAAAAATAATTGGCTATGATTAATTTTTCAAAT
>CAMRAP010000251.1 GCA_947039985.1 uncultured Odoribacter sp. | reverse complement strand
CACTTACATGTTGTATAAACCGATAATGCAATAGTATTAAAAGACTTGAAGGGTTCGTTGAAATTATATGATACTGATGGCAATTTTAAAAGGAAAATAGGTGATATAGGGCGAGGACGAGGAGAGTATATTAATCCACGTTGGACCGTAAAAAAAACAGATACGGTGTATGTATATGCCCCACATGTAAGTCCAGATAGGCTTTCGATATATAGTCTATCAGATGATTCAGATGGCAAGATGATAGGTAGTATTACAAATACTAATATCCGAATGAAGTCTAGTGGTGCTGAAGCGCTTTATTCATTGGGTAATAATATTTTACTAGGGTGGTCAATATATCCTCATTATCCTATAGAACTGATGATTTATAATCCCCAAACAAATATTATGATAGACTCTCTGCCCAATGATCATAATGGTGGGGGATTTCGTCTAAATGGGTATACTCGTGCAATATCGCGCTATAAAGATGAACTATATTATATGAATTTATATTCCGATACACTATACAGAATTACTGAAAAAGAGATAGCTCCTTTCGCAATTTTTGATTTTGGAGAATATAAGTTTCCTATCAGAATGACAAAATTCACAAGGAATGCTACTGCTGAACAATTAGGTGATATTTTGGATAACTCTATAATACTAAGGTCAATGTTCCGGACATCTAGTATGTTATATCTGCGATTTCAGTATGGTAGGAATAAAGAGGACTCTGATTTTAATAGATTTACATATGCTTTGAATTTAGATGATAAAACAGTACGATATTGTAAGACATATTTTATAAATGACCTTGATAATGGGCCAGATATTTGGGGAAAAATGCAAACTATTGATGTCGCAAACTTGAAAGTTGCACTAGCTGACGATGAAATAGCTTCTGAATGGCCAGATAGAATACCACCTAGGGATAGACTTTTTCCTAATAATAAGATGCAAAAAAAGATTAAGAATGTTGATGAGTTTCAGCGTCTTTTTGATAAATCCACAGAAGATAGTAATCCTATTATACAATTTTTAAAATTAAAACAATAAAACATTATGGATATTCTGACATTTCCCCCCCCTCAAAGTTCAAATACTCAATAGGAAGTAATACTGTAAGGTATAATCCGCAGAATTGATGCCAATTCTGCGGATGTTTTTTAGAAGGTCTTAAAGTGATTGATTGTACTCACTTACCGCCTCATAGAAAGCTTCAATATTGTTGAAAGGATAAAATTAGGATGTGTTTTGCTTGCTTGTATTAATGCTGACGTTTTTTGTTTGACTTCTGCAGAACTGGCCTGTTTGAATAGTCCCACTGGATCTAAATTACCCATTAATAGAATATTTTCTGGACACTCTTCAAAAGCAGAAACCATATTAAAAGCATTTCCAAAACTCAAAGCACTTGCTCCTGTTTTTACCATGGAGTCAGTACAATGTCCTGTATTTCCACAATTGTGCAGGACGGTCATAAAGGTTTCGTCTTGTACTGCATCCACAATCTGTTTGACATATTGAGATGAGAATGTCACAGCATCTTCATTCGAGATCAATCCAGCTGCAGGTTCTGCAATAACAACTCCGTCTACCTGGGTAGCTTTTAATGCTTTGGCATATTGAATTAGGAATTGTGTACATTTTTCAAGTAGTAATTTGATCGTATCTGGCTCAATGTAAATTGCCATCATCAATTCTGACATATCAAACAAACGTCCTGCTAAGGAAAAAGGACCAATCATACCTGCAAAAACAGGTTTACCTATTATATTTTTTGCTGTAAGGGTATTTGCTTTAAGATACTCTTGTATCCTTCCTGTTTCTAAAGAAGGAATTTCTAAAGCTTGAACGGATTCAAAATCAGATACAATATGACTTGTAACAGCAGGAACCTCATTCTCTGGGAATATAATGGGTGCACCAAATGCTTCTGCTTCCACAGTTAAATCCATAATAACAGTGGTTGCATCAGCAGGATAGATTTCATTAAGCTTCTGAATAGCAATTGCATGTATCTCTCCATTACATACAGCATCTCTTACACTTTTACCTAATAATTCAATTCCAGGATGCGTCATAATAGGGATAGCAGTGCATTTTTTTGATGCAAAAATCTGCTGTGCCCAATCGTGCATATTCATTTTAGTTTTCATGCGATAGTTTTAGTTTACGTTTATAACAAGTTTTTAATTCGCAAAATGTGCAAGCATATATTCGTTCTGTAACCTCTTCTCCTATGCCTATAACTCCACTAATTGATTTAATGGGATGCATTAAACAGGAATCTGAAAGTTGGATGTCACAATTATTGTGTCCTATATATTCAAATAGGTTTTTTTGTTCAGTGATATTCCAACCACAGTAGCCAGGACTTACCCTATTGGTATGTTTTAGCGGAAATATCTCTTGTTCAAGAGCTTTTTCCATAATATCTCCAGTTCTTTCAGCAATAAGAGACCCTAAGGTGTCTGCTATATATACTTTTACTATATCGCCTTCTGCTTGGAGTTTCTTTTGATATTGTTCAAATTCCTCTCCAGCAGTAGCTACGAATATGGCAAATTGCTTGGAATGTTTAAGCAATTTAGCGAGTGTATTACCTATTTTAAAATTCATT
>CAMRAP010000250.1 GCA_947039985.1 uncultured Odoribacter sp. | reverse complement strand
CAAAACCGTACGTGAAATAAAATGTGATTCTGTAAATACAATGGATGCTTCTGGTATGTTCCATATACCCCAGCGATTTGCTGTCATGAACAAATTGATTACAAGAGATTTGAATAGTAATTTTGCGACGCCTACATTTTCTCTGTACTCTAGGGACGATATTAATACTTATCTTCAAAACCCTGCCAAATATGAGCATCAGCTCAGAAACGCTATTACTTATATCTATGGAGCAAGCTCACACTTTCGGCGATTAATTCAATATTTCTCGTCATTATCGGACTTGGCTTACGTTGTTACTCCGTATCGCATTGACCCCACAACCGCAAAAGTTAAAACCATAAACCGAAACTATCGAAAGATATTAAATGCGTTGTCATCTATGGGTATAAGAACTCAATTTGCCAAAATACTAACCGTTTGCATGAGAGAAGATACATTTTATGGAACACTGTGGGTGACATCAGATAATATTACGATTCAACAATTACCACCAGATTATTGTGCCATTTCATCCATCGAAGGTGGCGTGCTTAATGTGACATTCAACTTCTCCTATTTTGATAGCAAATCAGGCTATTTAGAATTTTATCCCCCTGAATTCAAGACGAAGTATCAAATATATAAAGACGACCGCAGTGGTTCCAAGTGGCAGGAATTGAATTCTCCATTATCATTTGCAATAAAGTGCAACAATGATATTTTAGATTATTCTATCCCCCCTTTTGCAGGCGTTTTGCGGGAAATATATGATATTGAGGACTACAAGCAATTGCGAATGACTAAAACAGCTTTGGAAAACTCTGCCATGTTGGTCATGACGCTTGGGGTCAATGACAATGGGGAGTGGCAAATGGATTTGGAGAAAGCAAAAGAATTTTGGAGAAATTTAGACTCCGTACTGCCAGATGAAATTGGTTCTGTCTTGTCGCCCATGCCAATCAATAAAATCAGTTTCGAGAAATCAAATACTGGTGACACAGATATGATTGCCAACGCTGAGCAAAACATGTTTACGTCTGCCGGTGTTTCCAGTTTGTTGTTCAACAATAGCAAGGCCTCTGCAAATGCATTGTCATTGTCTATAAATGCTGACCAAGCAATTACTTTTGGGATTGTAAAAAGTATTGAGGATGTGATCAATCGCTATATCCAAAGTCAAAACTATGGAAAAAACTTCAAAGTTACATTCCTAGATTGCAGTCCCTTTAACAGGAAGGAACTGGGCGATATGTATTTGAAAGCATGCCAGTTCGGTGTGCCAATGGTATCGTATTACTGTGCATCACAAGGTCTTGGACAGGCCGAGATGGAGAGCATGAATTTTCTTGAAAATGATGTGCTCAATATCAAATCAAAGTTTGTGCCCCTCCAAAGTTCCTCTACGCAGAGTGGAGACAAAAGTAGTGATGGCGGAGCCCCCCAAAAAGACGTGGGAGATCTTTCTGACTCTGGTGAACAGTCACGCGAGGACGGTGATGATTGGTGATAAACAGTTTTATATATGTGTTTTGCGAAGATGCAAGAGATCAGCTTTTAAACATGCAATATATGCTGCTAAAGCAAGATGAAGCGAATCGTCTTTACGTTTTTACAAATGAATCGCGCCTTGATTTTGAGCGTGCTAATATCAGCTATATATTGTCGGACACACTGACATTTTGACCCACTCAAAATACTGAGTGGGATTTATTATTGCCAAAAGGTGGTGAGATTTAATTGACCCAGCAAAATATAAGCATCGTGTACCCCTCCTATTTTAATGTAATCGCCGAACATAACTCATCCTTTGACCGTGGCATCCTTAGAGTTTGCTATGTTGGCCAGAACCGTAATAACAGTTTTATTAGCAAAGAAACATTTGAACGCTGTATGCAAAGCATTTACAACTGCCCAATTGTCTGTAGCTATGACAGAGAGACCAATGAAATTGGTGCCCACGACATGGATATCGTCAAAGACTGCGACGATAACATCGTTCTTATAAATACCACAACGCCCGTTGGCGTCATTCCAGAAAGCAGTCATTATTTTTGGAAAGAAGTAGAAGAAGATGATGGCTGTATCCACGAATATCTTTGTATTGATGTACTTCTTTGGAAACGCCAAGAGGCATACAAAAAAATCAAAGAGGACGGTATAACAGATGAGTCTATGGAGATTTCCATAAAGGAAGGATATATAAAAGACGGTGTTTATGTCATTGAACGGTTCGAATTTAATGCATTTTGTCTTCTTGGCAGAGCTGAACCCTGTTATGAGTCTGCGTCTTTGACTGTATTTTCTCAAGATACCTTTAAGGCTCAACTTGATGAAATGATGGGTGATTTTAAGAAAAGTTTTTCAGTGGTACAACCCTCTCAGGAGGTTGTTATAAATTTACAAGATCATTTGAAAGGGGGAGAAAAAATATTGGAGAAAAAGAAAGCACTATTGACCCAGTATGGAATGAGTGAGGACATGCTCGATTTCAAATTGGATGATTTTTCTATCGAGGAATTGACAGAAAAATTGGAAACCATAAAAGCCCAGCAAAACGACGATGACGGACAAAATGCGGATGAAAATTTCGCTCTCGCTGAGCAATTCAAAGACAGCCTGATTCGTGCATTATCTGTG
>CAMRAP010000249.1 GCA_947039985.1 uncultured Odoribacter sp. | reverse complement strand
TGCAAAAATCCACTGTTAGGCCAGTAAAAGGGGCTACTTCTACTTTGTCTGTATCTTCAAATGCTTTCTTTATTAATTTAATACGATATTCTAAATTAAGGAATTCATTTTTTTCAGAATTGACTCCTATTGCAATGATTATTCGATCAAATAATTTTAAACCTCGTCTTACAATCTCTTCGTGTCCTATTGTAAAAGGATCAAAAGATCCGGGAAATACAGCTATTCTTTCCATAATAAATAATGATTAAATATATAAAACTTCTTGCTTTACCCTTTAGTGAATCGGGTGTCTTTCATCAAAGATAAGTTACAAACATAACTAAACATATGCTATAATTAAAAGAAAACATTGAAAATATAACTGATTCTTTCAATAAGTAGCAAATTACTTGTATTAGCAAGTCTTTTATGTGTGCTATAATTCATTTATTTTGTTTAGATTTGTATTGCCGAAAATTATTAAAAAAAAGACTCAAATTATGGGACAAAAATTATTAATCAGAGATCTAACCATGAGAGATGGGCAGCAATCTTCGTTTGCTACTCGTATGACACAAGAACAGATTGACAGAATATTACCGTTTTATAAAAGTGCAAATTTCTATGCGATAGAAGTATGGGGTGGGGCAGTACCTGATTCTGTTATGCGCTATTTGAATGAAAATCCATGGGATAGGTTAGAAAAAGTTAAAGCAGTAGTAGGAGATGTTTCAAAACTAACTGCTTTATCAAGAGGACGTAATCTTTTTGGATATGCTCCTTATACAGATGAAATTATTGAAGGGTTTTGTCGTAACTCTATAGAATCAGGTTTAGGAATTATGCGTATTTTCGACGCACTAAACGATGTTAATAATGTCAAGGCGACAATCAAGTACATCAAAAAGTATAATGGTATTGCTGATTGTGCAGTATGCTATACGATTGACCCTAAATATCCCAAGATTGGTTTTTTTGACAAATTGAAAGGCAAAAAAAATCCTGCTCCAATATTTACCAATGAATATTTTCTTGACAAAGCGAAGCAAATGGAGGCTTTAGGTGCCGATATGATCACCATCAAAGACATGAGTGGTTTGATTCCACCGTCAAAAATAGCCGAATTAATTAGCTTGTTTAAGAAAAATTTATCAATACCTATTGATTTTCATACACACTGTACTCCAGGGTATGGATTAGGAGCCGTTTTGATGGCAATTCTTAAGGGGGTAGACATTGTCGATACTAATATATGGAATTTTGCAGGAGGAACAGGAGCACCAGCTATTGAACTGATCTACATATTCTGTAAAAAATTAGGAGTAGAATTGGATGTTAATATGGAAGCTGTTGCAGAAATCAACAAAGAACTTTATGGCATTCGTAAAGAATTAGAAGCATTTGATGCAACAAAGCAATTCCCAAATCCTTTTAATCCATTAACTGATAATCTGCCAGAGAACATAGATAAAGAGTTCGATAAGGCTATTGCTGCTGCCAAAGCACAAGACGAAACAGCTTTGCTAGCTGCTTGTAATGCAATTGATACTTATTTCAATTTCCCTGCGGCTAATGAGTTGGTTAAAAATGCAGAGGTTCCAGGTGGAATGTATAGCAATATGGTTGCTCAGTTGAAACAACTAAACTCTATTGAAATTTTAGAAACAGCTATGGAGTTGATCCCTACTGTGCGTTTAGCTGCTGGACTACCTCCATTGGTAACACCTACGAGTCAGATTGTAGGAGCGCAAGCAGTGAATTGTGCTTTGGATGTTAAAGCAGGAAATCCCATGTATACGAATGTGTCGAATCAATTTGTCAATATGGTAAAAGGGGAGTACGGAAAAACACCATTTCCTATTGATCCTGAATTCCGTTTAAAAATAGCTGGAGTTCGTGAAGAAACACCTTATGATACAAGCAAGAATCAGATGCAGCCTAACCCTGAGTTAGAAGCAGCAGGAGGAGAAAAATTAGCATCTAATGAAAAAGAGATATTGTTGTTAGAATTATTTCCACAAGTTGCTAAAAGTTTCTTGACGAAGCAAAAAGTGAGTGCTTATGAAGCGACACATAAAGCTACGAGTGAAGCTGCTGTTGTGGTAAATGAAGAGGTACTTTCTGTTAAGCCTATTACCAATAATACGTTAAAAACGCCATTGCCAGGTACGATTTTACGCATTCTTGTAAAGCCAGGTGACGTTGTGAGTAAAGATCAGACTCTTTTTATATTAGAAGCGATGAAAATGGAGAATAATATAACGGCAGATTCTGCAGGTACGGTGAAGTCTATTTTAGTAGAGGCTGGTGTATCTGTGCATGTGAATACTCCAGTAATTGAGTTTGAAGCATAGTATCTTTTCAAATATTAAAGTGCACCCCAGAAGTTTATCTAACTTCTGGGGTGTTTTTAGATAGAATGGATAGAGTTGATATTTTTTTATTAGGGTGTTTAATCGCTCTTAGTTAGTGTTTTATGTAATTTTATTCAATGTATTGCATCTTTTTTCGAAGGAATGTTTGGAATGTAAAATATTTTAGTCTACATTTGTACTCACCAAAGGAGAAATGGCAGAGTGGTCGAATGCGGCAGTCTTGAAAACTGTTGTACTGCAAGGTACCGGGGGTTCGAATCCCTCTTTCTCCGCAAACAAACTTGATTATCAAGGAGTTATCAAAACTACACCCAATTTTAC
>CAMRAP010000248.1 GCA_947039985.1 uncultured Odoribacter sp. | reverse complement strand
TAGAAATGTTACATATATTCGTGAGATACTGCAAACTTTGGTCGGGTGTATTTTTACACCCTGCCGTCGAAGTGCAGAGCCGATATCACCCACTTGAGTTTATCATTGATAGAGCCACTGCGCAACTGTGCGGTGGCTTCCTTGAGTGATAAAACTATCACCGATAAATTAAGAAAGAGGTGTTCAATTATGACCAGAGAAGAAAATATCGCCAACTTGGCACAATTACGCTCTGATGCAGAAACCCTAGTAAAGGACTATAACGAAGCCATTCAGAGTGGTAAGTATGATTTGGCTATGAAAGCCGATGCTGCTATGATTGAAAAAGTCAACGAGTACACATCCGTAGTTCGTGATATGTGCTTTGAGGACTGCAAAAACTCCGAAGATCCTATGCTCACCGCTGTTAAAACATTATCATTTGTGACAATCGGAGCCAAAGACGAGAAAAAAGGCGATGACAAAGTGCCTGTCCGTTCCGTTATCGATAAAGAGCGCCAAATTGACCTGCTTAAGCTCCAAAAGTATTGTGGCTCTATCGGCGCAGATGAAAATTGGAGCCATATCGCCATGAAACTGAACTTCTTGCTAACCGCACAGAAGTGTGTAGACCTTGGTATTGACCCAAAAGCTGTCAATGATAGCTATGCAATGAGCGAGATTGCCCGTGATTTTAATATGGGTAAAACTCCTACAAGCAAGACCAATATTCTTAAGTCATTGCAAAGCGTTGTCACCGCCATGTTGGGTGGTGAATATAAGGCTACATCACATGATGTAAATTACCTTATGAGCGTATATTCAAAGAAAAATCGTAGAGCGCTCACCGTAACTTGTGCTAATCACAAATTTTTCCGCAACTTTTTGGCTGAGGTTTGCCATCGTATCGTCACCCCTGGAGCCACATATGAGGTCGATTTCAAGGCAAAAAGAGACTCCTAATCAATGGGTTAGCGGCAACAAAATCGCACTATATTACAATTAAATAACACAAGGTAGGTGTATTTATGACAAAATTTGAGCAAGTCGGTATGAATTTCCAATATGAAGCCCTTGACAAGCGTGATGCCAACAAAAGTTTCCAGTATTCCTGTCGAGTTTGTTGTGAGCGAGGAATGCGCCTATCTTGTGACAGATGTGCAATTGCTACAACTCACGCTATTACCATAGGCGCCTTTGATACTAACCTTAAATGCAAACTGAAATTGACAAAGCACAGTAGTCATGGCGGGGGAAATATAAAACCCATGTTTGGTAAAGGAGTGTGACCAATGTGTCAAGAAAACTTAGCGTGATACCCAATATTTCAAATTACGGATGGATAAAAGAGTAGAACGTTATAAAACCGCAGTTTGATTCGTCAGGTTGCGGTTTGCCTAATGCGGCTTATCGATAATTCGATAAACGGTCACAAGCCCGTAAGTAACGCAGAGTGAGCAGTTTGACACGCATGACTTTGTAAAATCTGCAAACATTGACAAATGGGATAATCCCAATTATACTTAAAGCAGAGATTTTTACAAACATGGCGTGCCAGATGGCATATTATCAAGGGAGGTAATTTATTGAAGGATTTTGAAGAAGATTTACAGTTTGAGGAATTTAATGACGAGGATTTTGTAGAAATAGATGCATTGATTGAATATTTGAACACTCTACCTCGTCATGAAGTTTTTATGCTGAATAATTTGCGAGTTCTGCAAATGCGATTTGCTTGCGCAACAATAAAAAAAGTTTTACGTGAGACACAAAGCGCTGCAAAAATAGAATGCAAACAACATGAATTTGATCCCAATGTTGGTGTTGTTCGAGTTGAAGGCGCGTCTCTTAATGTTGTAGATATTGAGGGTTTTGTTAGAGCTTCCGAATTTGCAAGCAACACTGAAATTTATCCACTAAGTACAAATAAAGTGAGAATGACATTCACGTTCCACGGGATGCTCATGCCAATCTAACACATCACAATAGTGAGTGAAAAGCCACCAGACATTGTTGCTGGTGGCTTTTTATCGCCTAAAACTACGGAGGAACGCCCATGACTAGAGCAAAATACACCCGCAAAAGAAGAAAACAACGGATATGTGGGATATTCCTACTTTTAGCTTCTGTCGTCCTCTTAGTAATTGCGAGTACAGGTACAACAATTGAAAACCATGATTGTACAGCAATTATTCTGTTTATTCCGCTTGGCTTCTATATGCTATTTACACGAAAGATTGTGATTGTTTGAATGGCTATAAGCAAAGAATTAAGCATTGAGTAGGGAGGGTTGTATGAAAGATTATGAATTTAGGTGGATTCGTGGCGAACACATTGAGGTTTTTAATAATGGTTGCTTTCAATTCTCGGCGGACTCTATAGCGGAAGTCAAAAGGGAATTAAAGGACATGGTGACAATATTATGAAAACTATGGATAGTGCATTTGGAGTTTGTACAAATTGTGGATCAATTGCTGCATTTGCAGATGATTTAGAAACAGTTGAACAGCGTGAATTTTATGTTTGCCTATGTGATTATTGTATATATGAAATCCAATTAGAACAGGATGGTGCATATGGGAAGTTTTAAAGGGTTATATAATCTGCTATACCGATATGGGAACTCAGATGAATAAATCGGAGTTAGTGCAAGGCATCGCTTTCAATGCAAATATCTCCAAGCGAATGGCAGAAAAGGCATTAGATGCC
>CAMRAP010000247.1 GCA_947039985.1 uncultured Odoribacter sp. | reverse complement strand
AATCGTCACTTTACAGTATTCCCTTCGCTATGATTTGTAAAGGAGATGTGAAGGCGATAGCAGTAGATCCAACATTAGACAAAATTAGTCCAGCGGCGGCGCATAAGTTTGATATACCAACTGTGGCATTCAAGCTTATTGGTCCAATAGGAAAAAATGCTAAAGTTATTTTTGATGGAAATACCTCTTCTGTTTGGTATCTACCGCTTGATAAGCAGAGAGAGTTGACTTTTGATTTAGGTGCTGATTATATTATTACGGGCTTGACCTATACTCCTGATGCTAGGCGATGGAGTAGTGGAGCTGTATCAAAATATCGTATTTATGTAGGTCGTAAGGAGGTGGCTAGAGGTGAGTTCTCGAATATCAAGGCAAATCCAATAGAGCAAATTATTACTTTTCCCGCAATAAAGGGTAATCGTATTCGTTTTGTTGTTGAAGCAACTGCCGATGGTACTAAGAAAGCATCGTTTGCTGAAATTACAGTACTGACAGATCTACAATAATTTAATTATTCATTTGAAGGTTGAAGGAAATAATCAATCAAAATCTGAGATAACTGCACAGCTTGTTCAATATGCAGTTGATGAGTTGCTTGAGAAATAGTGGTGATTGTTGCAGCTGGAAAAAAAGAGTGAATGCAAGGAATATCTACATCTGTAATATAGTCAGAGAGACTACCTCGAATAAAGAGTATTGGAGATAAATAAGGGTGTTGATTCTCACATAATGTCCAAGTCGTCAAAATTTGTAAATGATTTTGAATGGCTTGGGCATTTATTTTCCATTCGAATCCTGCTGTTCCTTTTCGAATATTCTTGAATAAGATTTGATAGACCTCAGGGAATTTTAATTGCTCACTAAGTGCTGCGTGTATCTCTTTACGACTCTTATAGTCATGTAAAGGAAATTCAAGTATTGTCTTTAATAACCGCTTATGAAGAGCTGAAAATGAAGTTTTGTATGTCTTTGGACAGATATCAATAATGGCAGCTTTTTTTGCGATTTTAGGCTTCTTTAGTAATAGATGCATCAGAATCTTTCCACCCATAGAATGTCCCACTAAAAATGGTCTTAGGGGTAAATGGAGCTGTTTTATGAACTCTTCAATGTCTTGGCACAAAGTAGGATAATCATGTTCTGGGTGATGAGGTGAATTTCCATGATTCCGGAGATCTGGTAGGATCACATGGAAATGCTCAGATAATAAGTCAGCAATGCCTAGCCAATTATCAGAAGCTCCCCATAGTCCATGAAGAAGTATTAATGGGGGTAGGGAGGTGTCTCCTTTTTGACGAAAATAGAGTTTCATAAATGGCAATCATTAAAAAAAAGTCGGAAGAATTTTTCTTCCGACTTTTACTACTTCGAAAGCAGTTATTTTATTAGTCTTTCAACTTTGCCAGTAAGAACTCACGGTTCAAACGAGCAATATGTTCGATAGAAATACCCTTAGGGCACTCCATCTCGCAAGCTCCTGTATTGGTACAACTACCAAATCCCAGTTCATCCATTCTAGACACCATTGCTTTTGCACGTCTTGCAGCCTCAATTTTACCTTGAGGTAACAAGGCTAATTGTGATACTTTTGCAGCAACGAAAAGCATTGCTGAAGAGTTTTTACAAGTAGCAGCACATGCTCCACAGCCGATACAAGAAGCTGCATCCATTGCCTCTTCTGCATCATCGTTTGAGATTGGAATTGCATTTGCATCAGGAACTCCACCAGTGTTTACTGATATATATCCACCAGCGTGCAAAATTTTTTCATAAGCATTACGATCAACAATCAAATCTTTGATGACTGGGAATGCTCCACTGCGCCAAGGTTCGATAGTGATAGTAGCTCCCTCATTGAAACGACGCATATGTAGTTGACAAGTTGTTACATCGTCATCTGGTCCATGTGCACGGCCGTCAACAAATAGACTACATGTTCCACAGATACCTTCACGGCAATCGTGGTCGAATGCAATCGGTTCTATATTTTGCTCAACTAATTGCTCATTCAAGATATCAATCATTTCAAGAAATGAAGTATCTGTAGAGATATTGTTGACTTTATATGATTTAAATTCGCCTTTAGATTTAGCATCTTTTTGACGCCAAACTTTTATAGTCAGTTCTTTTAATATTTTCTCTGCCATAATAATCTTTTTTATTTATATGAACGTTGAGTAAGTTTGATGTTTTCGAATACTAAAGCTTCTTTGTGAAGTTCAGGCGCTTTTTCTTCGCCTTTGTATTCCCAAACAGAAACATAAGTAAATTGTTCGTCGTCACGTTTTGCTTCACCATCTGGCATCACTGATTCCAAACGTAGGTGACCACCGCAAGACTCTTGACGATCAAGAGCATCGTGAGCCATCAAATCTGCTAACTCAATAAAGTCTTCAACACGAGCCGCTTTTTCTAACTCATTGTTCATTGCTGTAAATTCGCCAGTGACACGTAGGTTCTTGTAGAATTCTGATTTCACTTTAGCGATTAGCTCAATTGCTTTCTCTAAACCTGCTGCATCACGAGCCATTCCGATGTTTTCCCACATGATATTTCCTAATTCCTTGTGGAAAAAGTCAGGAGATTTAGCTCCTTTGATATCATATAGACGGCGTAAACGACTGCTTACTTGTTTTTCTGCTTCGTCAAACTCCTTAGATTTAATGTCGATCTTTGGTGTTTGAATATC
>CAMRAP010000246.1 GCA_947039985.1 uncultured Odoribacter sp. | reverse complement strand
ATTCTCCGGAGTGACTGGAGTTCAGACGTGTGCTCTTCCGATCTCAAGTATTACAAATTACAACAATACCTGGTCAGTATCATCTAAATATTAACCCCGCAAAATTGGAGTATGAGCAAGAACACATCCCCACAGCTGATGTTCACTCTACTAAAGCCAAATTACACATTGAAACAAAAGAGCAAACAATGAAAATAAGCACCTACGAGGCACGAAAATCTTTAGGATTCTCGAAAATAGGCGACCGTATACGTGATGCTGCACAAAAAGGTGAAGATGATATCGTTCGCTTTATAAAAGAAGCAAACCAATTAGGGCGTAGCTTGTCTCGTATCGACCAAGGTGTCACCATTGGTAGCTTAATGAAACAAAAACTGACGCAACAATCCTCATTAATGACAGTTTTCATTCCGAATAGTGGCGCAAATATCTCTTGGCAAGCGGGAGATATTAAAGTCAAGAATACCCCCGGAACCCTAAACTATGATTGGAATATAAAAGACTATCAATTACACTATACCCGTGGCGATGTCTCACTAGAAGTGGTACAGAAGCCAGCCGTCGAAATTAAATATGTAGGCTCTCCACTCTATGTACCACGCAGTTCTGGCCCAAATTATGTAGAAAATCAGTAAGTTACCCCGTTCTACAGGGTCACTTACTGACTGATACTATCCCTATCCACAACTGAAACTCACCCCGAGTTACTTATGCAAGAAATAGTTTATTGTATTGTAAATTATACTCCCATAAAAAAGATTTCAGTATCTTTTCAGTATCTACAGCGCCCCTCAATATCTTACATAAGTAACTTGGTTGAACTCCGAAATGTGATATTTCTATCACCTCAATAGAAAAACTAATAGACGGTAATGGACTTTGCGTCGTTATCACAAAACATGATTCATAGTCAATATTTAAATTTACATCAGGGTTCCATTCGATTTCCTTAAAAAAACCACTCTGTACCTTACGAACTCCTTCGCTAAATTGAAATGTCATTTCGACTGGTGTCAGGTGTAAAATTTGAACATTGAAACATGTAGGGATTTTCTGAGGTTCTTGTCCGTACTTGAGAAATGTCTTTTTTATAGGTATAGGCACGATGTTAGGTTTCACCAGATCGGAAGAGCGTCGTGTAGGGAAAGAGTGTTAAGATTAGTGTATGGTATAATGGAACAAAATCGCTGGTAAATGTGACAAATCGCTCTGCCACATTTACGACACCCTCTCCTCTGGCTAAAATTTCGCCAGATTCTGATTTTAGATATGCAGTAAATTCTATATAGCAATCCCTTTTCTTCATCTTGATCCCCCATAATTAGACTATGCGTATTACTATAACACACTACCCATAAACAGGGCAATGACAAATTTATCAAATAATGGAATGTGGTATTTATGAGCAACTATATAGCACTTCTAGCACTTCTTTCCCAGAAACAAGCTTTATTTTTAGAAATTGAAGAAATCACGTCACACATGTCTCTACAAGAGGTTGATGCCTTGGTTGAAAGCATGGAGCGACGTGGTAATCTACTGAATATAATTGCAGACTTAGATATACAACTAAAAGAATCGTGTGCAACAGATAATCTACTACAACAAGCAATCAATCACGAGTGTCGAAAAACTGACCTCCCTATAAATCTTGCTCCGATATATGATCTCTCTCTCTCCATTAAGGGTATCATCATGCGGATTGGTAACAACGATGAGACCATTCGCATTCATCTGGATTTCGAAAAAGAACGTATTCTATCAAAAATACAGCAACTCAATCAAAGCAGTGGCGTTGTAGCCGATCGGTATCATCGCTCGATGACAACAGGCAATCATCTTTCTGCTAAACAATCCAAAAATACACTCATTTAATCAAAAACATACTTTATGTAACTATAAAAAATCCTACTATCCCATCTATGTAAGAAGGGATAGTAGGATTTTTATCATTATGCACAATAGGCTCTGATGAATGATCAGTTCAATTTCCTACTTTTTACAATATCGCTCTGTAAATTAAAAATAGCTTTACACAGAAAATCAGAATCTCTATCATTCATGTTCAAGAAAAGACATCGGTAAATATAGAATCCACTGTCTGTTTTAAATGAATCTACAACCGTACACACAAAACTAAAATCAGGCATTTTATCCTGCAGTGACAGCTCGGTGAGATGAAGTCGTTCCTCTTTATCAAATACTGATTTTGATGCGAATTTTAAACCAGTTAGACTGATATCAACAAGTCGTGCATCATACAATATTTCATCTTCTGGAGCCAACTGAATATTTTTTTCTACTTTCCCCATAACATCTATTGATACTCTAAAAAAACGACGTCGCTCAGATTCTTGAATTGCAACAACATTGTTGATCCTCCAAACATAATCATCTACCCCAAAGATACTGCCTTCTAAAATCAACAATTCAGATCTTTGTTTACTCAGAGATAGTTTAACCCTGAGCCCATGTTCAACAAATCGAACAGGTTTATTATCATGTGAACGAATGTCTAATATTATTGCGTCATCTTGTATAACTTGATATAGCCGACCATACAATAGCAGTTGATTGTCCATATTTTTAACTTCACATATGGCATTTATGAAATTATTTAGTGATTTTTCCAGTTGATTATCCGTATTTTTAACTTCACATATAGCATTTATAAAATTATTTAATAATTT
>CAMRAP010000245.1 GCA_947039985.1 uncultured Odoribacter sp. | reverse complement strand
CTCAGAAGATACGGCAGGCACTATAATAGAAGAGGTACTTGTCTCTACAAACTCTCTGAACTGATGAGATCTAGCAGCCAGTTTTCTTGCTCCAATATCACAGCTATTAAGCCTCATTACTTCTGTTTGATTAATTCTTCTTTTTATTTCATGAATAGCTAAAGCATTTTCCTTTTCTTCATCAGAAATCCATAAACAATATCTAATCTTACCATTTATATAATCATCAGATCCAGCAAACACCCTTATCCATTTAATAGTTATTGGATCACTACAAATTAGATTGTTTTTTTCTTCTATTGATAATATAAGATTTCCACCATCAACAGCCTTACAGCCATAATCCATAACAGAAAGTTCAGATATTGACTTAGTTCGTTTTCTAATAATTATATTTATTGTATTTGACAGGTAAGCATTAATGTTTTGAACCAAAATCTTATTGTCTCCATCAAAAAGCCATTTTTGCATCTTACTCACAGCCCTTAACCCTACTATTGCACATGTCACACCTGCATTATACTTCGCATTATTTGCCCATTTAAAGGAATTATAAGCAAAAAATATTTCGATTCCTTTATCAAAAATATATGGCCATAATAATGCAACTTGTTCACCTTGGCAAATAGAATTAGTTGATACAAAAGCATATTTTGCATTTGTACTTTCTATATATCTAGAACCAAGAATAAACCAACAAGCTATATAATCAAGATTTTTATAGTTTGCAAGCCCCTTACAAACATAAGATAAATCTTCTTTTTGGTTTTTATCTTGCATACTACTCCCTAAATACGGTGGATTCCCCATCACATACACCTCTTCTTCAGCAGTATGTGGGCAAACTATACTCCAATCCATTCTACAAGCATTACCCAATGCAATATGTCCACTTGGACGAAGAGGTAAAGCGTCTGGGCGAGAGCCAAATTTATCGTAAAACATCTTATTCATCTGATGCTCTGCAAGCCAAAGCGATAATGTAGCTGTTTCTTGTGCAAATTCGTCTATCTCGATACCATAAAATTGAGTGAGGGCTATATTTGAGAAAGGTAATACATCGCTACCGCTCAATATGCGCATTTGTTCCCAAATTTGAAGTTCTAACCGCCTTAATTCTTTATAGGCAATAATCAGAAAGTTACCGCTACCACAGGCAGGGTCAAAGAATTTAATCCGCGACATTCGCAGCAGCAATTTATTTAACTGCTTGACATTATCTTTGCTCTGCATATAGTCTTCGTAGAGTGCATCAAGAAACAGCGGACGAATTACTTTCAATATATTAGGTACAGAGGTGTAGTGCAAACCCAGTCCGGCACGCTTTTCGGGGCGGATAACTGCTTGAATCATTGAACCGAAAATATCGGGATTGATCTCTGACCAGTTGAAAGTTCCACATTTAAGAATCAGATCTCGTGTACGCCTGCTCATATTAGGTGCAGGGAAGTGTTCTTTGAACAATCCTCCATTTACATACGGAAATTGACGAATAGCTTTTGGCATATTTGAGCGGATGGCTTCGCCATTGATGCTCATAATATCAAAAGCACCTTCGATATACTCCTTTAAATCTGTTCCATCATTTTTTGTATAGCTTCTAATAGAATCTGAGAAGAGATTATCTTCGGCAAAGATGCCTGTATCTTCGGCAAAGAAACAGAATAGAAGACGCGTCATAAATACGTTGAGACTATGTATTTGTTCTTCGCTCTCGATATCGTTGTATCTGCGAATATCGTCGTAGATGCGTGCCATAATATATGATACTTTTACATCGGCATCATTCTCTTCGGTGGCACGAAGTTTCTCTACGCCTGCCAAGGGCATAAAGAAATCAAAGTCTTTCCAAAGCAAAGAGATGTTATTTTCGTATTCGTCCTCCTCTTTGGGGTCGTAGGCAAGTATGGTTATTCCATCAGAAACAACAAGCAGTCGAGGGTTTGCTTTAGCGATTTTGACATCAGCTTTTAGCGCTTCGAGTACGGTACGCATGGTATCAGAAGTAGCAGCACGGTAGGCGATTTTATTGCGTACCAATACAGTGACACCATCATTTGACAGATTGCCTTTACCTTCTTTAATGCGGTTAATACTGGTTTCGGTAGTTTGTGCAAAGATGCGTAGTAAATCGTAACACAACTCCGATTCCGTAGTTGTATTGATTAGTTTCTCTAAACGTTCTGAGGTCTCTTTATATGATATATTCGCCATATTATTATTCGTTTATTTAATAGTTACGTCTTGTAGGTATTGAATAATCAGCCGTTTATCTATTCACGTTACCTCTACAAGCACTGCTTTTATAATATTAATCTCTTTTATATTAATATTATCTTGAAGTG
This sequence comes from uncultured Odoribacter sp., assembly GCA_947039985.1. Classification (GTDB taxonomy): domain Bacteria; phylum Bacteroidota; class Bacteroidia; order Bacteroidales; family Marinifilaceae; genus Odoribacter. The sequence goes on along the minus strand of CAMRAP010000245.1, from coordinate 349 downwards.
TAATGCGAAGATATTGCTTTTCTCTCAAATTTATGGTATAAGTTCAATATAAAGATCAATCAATTTACAACCTACTAAAATTCTTTTCAAGTGTTTTATTTCAAATGGAAAGACGGATTTAGTTAAATGAAAATATCGTTTAAGCGCACTTAAATGCAACTTAAACGATATTATTTATGTAGTTAGAGTCTTTATACATCTTACAGACAACTAAAGCCGTTCGGTTTCTATTTACCTAGTTCCGAAAGATAGCGCTCTGCCTCGATAGCAGCTTGACAACCTGTACCTGCTGCTGTGATAGCTTGGCGGTAGTGAGAGTCTGCTACATCTCCGGCTGCAAATACACCTG
>CAMRAP010000244.1 GCA_947039985.1 uncultured Odoribacter sp. | reverse complement strand
TTCAAAAATGGAGATTTGCCTTTTTTGCTTGTTGCTCTACTTTGAAGAGAACGTGGACTTTCATTATAACTATATGCTATGTATACATTATATTTTTGATCGGTATTATCATCGGCTGGATTGATTGACAAGGTTCCTTTATAATCAAGCTTCCATTCGGTGTTTTCATCTTTTGTAGCAGATTCTCTGTAAGAATCTTGGACTGTTCCATTAGCATTAAGTTCTGTTTTGTATTGCCTAAATATTCCATCGTATGAATCAAACTCCCATTCGTCAGTATATTCTCCATAAGGAAAACCACCTACCTCCTTGTAAGCGAATCTACCATCTTCACCCAAAATAGCAAAGTTTTCTCCGTCTCTCTCAATAGGTATATTGTAAATTTCGTAACTTTCTAACTTTCTTTCTGCAGCTTGAATTTCGCTATCACTAAAGTTGACATTTCTCAGATCATCTACTAAGCTGTTCAAATTATCTATCAATTCGATGTGTGTGTAATCTAAAACTTCAGTAGTAGGCAGTTTTCTCATTTCAGTGAGTAGAAGGCTCTTGGCTTGATTGTAGGTGTAGTACTTAACAGGGATAACAAGTTTAGTATTATCTGCAATCAAAGTTAATTTTCCACTTGTTCCACTCTCTTTGACACGAATATTGATTCGTGTTGAGCTATAAGATTGCTCACTATCTATTCCGTAAATCCATTCCCACATTTTATCATCACCAATTCCTTGCACGCTGGTTGATGTAGGGTTTCCGTTAGCATCGTAAGTATTTGCGTAAAGGTAGTTGGATTGTCCCAAATTTTGCATTTGTGCGTAGGTGTAGCTTGCAAGTGGCATTCTCGTTTGATTGTGATAGGCACCAATAAGGATAAGATTTCCTTGTCCGTCAAATGATGCATCTATTTCTATTTTTTCTGTAGCTCCAATTTGCTTTTTAATCAGCTGAGAAACTGCTTGATTCAGTTTTGCAATCCCTTCTTCAACTTGTGTATCTGTGAGCGTATTGGTGATAATCTCTATTTCAATCTCCTCCATGGCTTTTTCGAACGCAGTCCAAGATTCGGTGGTGTATAAATATTCTGCATCGTAATCATTATATATCCCTTTTATATCTTGTATGTGTTGATAAAGTCTTGCATCAGGGAGTGGATCTCCCCAGCGTGTATAAAGCTGAAGCCCATATTGAGTAAGCACTTTATCATGAGCAAAATCCCATTTTTCACCAGCTGTTTCTTGTGTATACCAACCTATGAAAGGGTGAGTATAGCTAATTGGAGCACTGGGTTCTGTGATAAGACTTCCCATTAAAACCTCCTGTGCTGGAGTATTATTCCCTCCTACAATCCAATTGTTGCTACTGCTGTTCCAAGTAGAAAATGAGACCTGAACTATTTCATTTGCATTTACATACTGTGCATAAAAATGAATTTCTTTTATGATAGGTGAAGAAAAGTCCCAAATAGTGCCATTGTCTCTATTCATCCACCCAACAAAAATCTTGCCCTCTTCAGTAGGGGCGGTGTGCGCTTTTATTGTTTTGCCTATTTCCACCTGCTCTGTATGAATGGGCTCAACTCCTTTCTCATCATAGAAAGAAACGTTTACCATTGTTCCTGTTGTAATCCATTTTGCGTAAAGGACAAAATCTTGATGAACAGAGTTGTTGATGAAATCATATTCGTAGATACTTTCCTGTTCATCCCAATCGATCTTTTTTTCTCCCCAATATGCGAATAAAAAGCCGTTTTTTGTTGGGTTTTTTATTGGTTTTTTTACGCTTTTCCCGTTCAATACTTTTTGATTGGTAGGGGGCGTACTTCCTCCCTCTGTGTCAAAGGATACGGTATAGTATGCAAGCCATGAGGCATACACTTCCATATTCTTTTGTATGCGATGCTGGTTTACAGTAAAAAAAACGTCATCCCCGTTTTCATTTTTATATGTCCAATTTTCAAATTTTTTGTCCGCCGATGTAGGGGGAGTAATAACTTCTTTTATGGTTTCGTTATATTTAATTCCGCTAACTGTTTTATACGGAGTGCTTTCCTCTTGATTTGAATAAAAATTCACGGTATAAGTTGGTTCGCTTGCAGCCCATATAGCATATAATGTAATTGTTCCTTCAACACGATCATCGTTGAATTTCCATAGATTACTTTGATCATCAGCAGTACGCGACCAGCCGATAAATTTTGTACCCTGACTTCCTGCTGGAGCAGTTGTTGGTGGTAGAGGTTGTGGGAGGATATTACCTTGAACAACAGATTTCGTGTCGTGTACAGCATCTCCATTTTTGAAAGTAACTGTAACCGTTTCCACCCACTTTGCAGTGAGAGTGAATGTTTTGTTTTCATCCGCGAACGAACTCATGAATCTTTGATTGAAATCCCATTTTTGAGAGGGCTTACCATTAACTGGAGGATACCAGCCTTCAAGAGTTTTATTGCCATTAATTATCCCTGTTGGCTCATCAATTAGATCACCCTCTACGATTGTTTTTGTTGCTACTGTAGGAGATCCTCCGTTTGTGTTAAACGCCACATAAAACGACTCCTGATAAATAGCACGAAGTTCCATATTGCTTGTGACAATACCCTTTTCAAAGTCCCAAATTGAAGAATTATACTTCCAATGAGAAAACATAAAACCGTCTACTTTAGGAACAGTAGGCTCAGTAAGCTTACTTCCAGCCGGAACTGTTTGGATGGTTATTGTTTCTTTATCATCGATTGGATTTGGGATAATAAACTTTAC
>CAMRAP010000243.1 GCA_947039985.1 uncultured Odoribacter sp. | reverse complement strand
CTCCAGGAAAATATATAGGTGAGAAATCATCATTTCGAGAATTAAACTCCTTCATCAATTGCACGGTATATCGTCCTTCTTTCTCCGAATCTGTAAGAGTTTGTTGTAAATGATATAATCCATCTTCCCCTTTTCCATCACTAAACAGCTCCTCATATTCATTGTAATAATTACGAGCCATTTCTATATCATTCATATTGGCACAAATCTGTGCTAATTTCAGGTAAATTTCTGCTTGTTCGTCGTTAGCACGTTCAGCTCTTCGATACCAGCTATAGGCATCTGACAATTGATTTACCTTTTCAAATTCCTGTCCCACCCTAATCGCAGCACTGCTCTGATAGGGTTTCGTTTTAGACTTATTGTAGGCTTTTTCAAATTTGGAACTAGCCTTATGAAATCGTCCAGTTTCAGAAATGATATTTCCACGCTTCATATAATAAGGTGCAGAGCAAGAGATTACCAAAAACAGCACTACACAAAAAACAAATAATTTTTTCATCTGTTCATAATTTTTTTTAGTTGTCAGATGGAACCCAAATTTAAATATGCCCGTTGATGAATACAATTTATGTGGGTTTCATATCATTCAATGAATGGTGTTTTTATCAACACATTTCAACACTTAATTCTCTACTTCCATCCTCATTTTCTACAAAGTAACAATTTACAATATCATCAGGAAGTAGTTCATCCACTTTCTCTGGCCACTCTATAAAACACTTGCATCCACTGTAAAAATACTCTTCATACCCAAAATCAAGAGCTTCCGACACATCATTTACACGATAGAAATCAAAATGATACATCGACTTACCTGCTCCTGTAACATATTCATTAACAATTGCAAAAGTAGGTGAACTAATATCATCCTCAACGTTCAGACACTCACCAATAGCCTTTATAAAAGTAGTCTTCCCTACTCCCATCTGTCCATAAAGGGCAAAAATGCTTCTATCCCCCACATAATCCAAAAACTTTGCTGCAACTTCATTTATCTCTTCTAAACTATTTATTTTCCACTTCATACCCAAAACTATAAATTTAACTTAGTCCAAATAATATTTTTTGAAAAAATCTAGATATATGTCTACATTTTTCTTTTCCAATAATGTTTGTAGATTTACATCAGTAATACTAAAATGAGTATACGATACATCTCGTAAAGATTTAAATAACTTGTGCTTACTTACTACTACATCAAAATACCGCATACACTCTTTCTTATCGTTAAATCCAGAAACAATCATACAATCATGAGTTTCATCAAACTGTTGATTATTGACAGATAAGCCAGAGAAATTAAACTCGTCAAATACAGTTTTCAATTGGTGAGGGTCAATTGAATTAGGATAAATCAATACAAATTTATGCTCAACACTCTTGTTATAGACATAATCACCATCTTCAACACCCACTTCGCCAGCATTTTTTAAATAATTATCATTGAAAAAATTCATATACTCACTCAAGTATTCATTTTCCTGCATTGCCTTCAAATTCAGGTCGGTAACAATAAAAAGATTATAATCTAAACCAGCCAAACGATCGAACATCTCTTTATCTTTAAGCACTGCATTCATATAGTCTAAAGCATTTTCTTTATTACCAATATCTTTCACCAGAATCAATTCATTTTCAGGATCGTAATACTCTTTTGAGATCGAAAATGCAGGGTCTATTTTATGCAATGCATCAGCTATTCGTTTCACATTCACTTCACGAAATGGAACAGACAATACAAAATGATGTTTACTATTTTCCTCATGGGTAAACACATGCGCATTTGTTCCCAATTTTCCCGTTAAAATCTCTCCTTGTGTACGATCTGTAAAGTAATTTTCTGCGAAGAACTCTACATAATTCTCAACATCCTTCATTCGCTTTAAAACAGAAAGATTATCACTAGTAATAGCAAATATTCTATACTCACGTCCGCCGATAATTTTTAGTAAAAACTTATCTGTAGCTATCCGATTTAAATAAGGCATAACTTCCTGATTATCTTCAAATTTACGAACAATCAATGGCTCATTTTTATACCATAATTTTTCTTTTTTAAATTCATATTTTTTACCCTCAGCAGCTTCTGAAGCATGTAAAAAAGTCATTCTTGCCGTAAATCGTGCCTCATCTACTAATTTAAAATCTTCTGGAGGAATAATGACAACAAAGTGTTCTTTCGCAAGATCCAATTGGTAGGTCGTTTTCTCTTTCTCCGTTATACCACTGACTACATCTTCATCAAATTTCCAATTTCGATTGGCTTGCATAAAACGAGATTGATCCATATCTGCACTAGTATAAATCACGGGCTTATCTCCCATAGACAATGAGGCCAATATACCATTCGCTACAACTCGTATTTCAGTCGATGGAGTACTTGTCAACACCTCTTCTAACACCTTACGTCCTTCGGTAGCCGAACCAGTATTCAACACACACATTGCTTTCAATAAAAGCACATTAGCTTTTAATTTCGTATCTGGATATTTCTGTAAAATCTGTTCACATATCTCTCCCGCTTCCTTATAATACACTTGTTCATATTGAATATAAGCCTGCGCATATAATTTTTCAACAGTCTTTTGAATATCTTCTACTTTCTTAAAATAATTTGGATCTTGTAATCCCAATGCAAAATCACTATCTGGAAATTTTTGTAGCAACTCCTGCTTATATCGCTCTGCAAGTTCGTATTTCCCTGCTTTTTCTGCTGTTGTAGAAGCTAAGTAATACACCATAGGCACATTATTATTTTCAGGAACTGTTGCCGTAAACTCTAAAAGCACATTATTAT
>CAMRAP010000242.1 GCA_947039985.1 uncultured Odoribacter sp. | reverse complement strand
GACAGTTGCAGCACCTGTTTCAGCACTTTTAGCGATGTCCTGAGTTGGTTTGTAGGCATGTGAAGTGTAATACTCTGTTGCCTTACCTATGATGATACCTGTTAATAGTCCTGTGATGACTGAACCACAAATCCAATAACTTAAATCTAGTAAATAGATCACCAAGAAACTGGCTCCAACAATCAATATTGAACTGGTGTTTATGCCTCTATCTAAGGAGCGTAATAATTGTAATTGTGTCGCCCCCTCCTTTGTTTTGATCATAAAGATACCAATCAAGGAGAGAAGAATACCAAATGCAGCAATCAACATTGGTGCTAGAATAGCATTAAATTGTAATTCAGGGGTGCTTATAAATGCAGCAGCTCCCAAAGCAGCGGTAGCCAATACAGACCCACAATAAGACTCATATAAATCAGCTCCCATTCCGGCAACATCTCCCACATTGTCTCCCACATTATCTGCTATTGTTGCTGGATTACGAGGATCATCTTCTGGAATACCTGCCTCTACTTTTCCGACTAGATCAGCACCAACGTCAGCAGCTTTTGTAAAGATACCACCACCAACACGGGCAAATAGGGCTTGTGTTGAAGCACCCATTCCAAAAGTTAGCATGGTAGTTGTAATCATGATAGCCTTGTGAGCGGAATCTGCTTCTTCAACAAAATAATCCAAAACTAACCACCAAAGTGAAATATCTAATAGAGCTAGTCCAACTACCACAAGTCCCATAACAGCTCCTGAACGGAAAGCGACTTTTAGTCCTTCGTTCATGCTACGACTAGCAGCATTAGCCGTTCGGGCAGAGGCATAGGTTGCCGTTTTCATGCCAATAAATCCTGCTAATCCTGAAAATAGCCCACCGGTAAGAAAAGCAAACCACACCCAGCCATTTTGTAAGCCAGGGCCGTAAGCCATCCAGGCAAATAATAGGCATAAGACAAAAAATACGATTCCAACAATTTTATATTGTTGTTTCAAATAGGCCATTGCTCCTTTGCGGACATGGCTTGCGATGCGCTGCATGGTTTCAGTTCCTTCAGACTCTTTCATCATCCCCCTGAAAAAGATGTATGCAAATATCAGTGCGATAATTGAACAGATTGGAACAATCCAAAATAATTGATTCATCATAACTTTATTTTTTAAGATTTGACTTATAGGCAAAAAGAGATAATGGATTTCCATTATCTCTTGTCATTATTTCTGTGGAGGCATTCCCATAGCTACACTTTTGCTGCGCTCGATAGATTGTAAGGCTAAATATTGATCTCCAAATTTCTCTAAATTCTCAAATTCTGTTTCAAATTGATCCTGATGAACCTCTTCCTCTGCAGTCAAGGTTTCAAACAGTTTTTTAGAAATTGCATCTGAATCAGCTGCACATTCATTTGCCCATTTGTTGTAGTCATCGACACTTTGTGTTTCCATATCCACAGCCTGTTGTAACATCTCTTTGACTGTCGTCAATTTTTTCACCTCTTCAGTTACTTTCATTTCTACATCTCCTTTTAGAAAGAGAATACGTTCTGCTAATTGCTCAATGTGCATCATCTCTTGAATAGCTGTCCTCTTAAAAAGATTAGAAACTAAATCAAATCCTAAGTCATCACAACGGAAATGAAAATACATATACTGGTGAACTGCAAATAATTCATCACTAACAGCTTTGTTTAATAACTCAATACTTTTTTCTCTTTTTTTCATAATAGTCAAGTTTTATAAATTTAAAACATATCGTTTTTTTATTCAGTCATTTCTTTGCCTATTCTACAAAAATAGTTTATTTATTAAATAAAAACAACCTAAATCCTCTATCCTTTTTATTGTATTATAAGTATATCGCAAAAAAAATGTGAGTCTAAAGAGCTCTTGAGTGTTTTTATTGTCGATAGAATAGGTTTGCTTATTTCACAATACGAAAAAAACAGTTATATTTGCTCGCTTAAAATCACATAATAAAAATACGATGAAAGAATTAGTAGAAAAAATCCAAGCTTCTATCGAAGCATTTAACGCAGATGCAGCATTACAAGCAGAAAAAGGTAATAAAGCAGCAGGAACACGTGCTCGTAAGGAGTCTTTAGTATTAGAAAAACTACTTAAAGAATTCCGTAAGGTATCTGTTTCAGAATCTAAGTAATGATTGAAACAACATAAAAAATCCCCGTCATTGTAAAATGACGGGGATTTTTTATTGACACAATCTCTATTGTACTATTTACTTTTTAGCTTTTGATGCATCGGTATATATGACTTCACCATTTTGCTCAATACTATATTTATCCTCTTTTTGACAAACACTATATGTTTTGTCTACTTCTTGGCACCATTTCAGATGACCGTCCAATTCACTACGTTCTAATAGAATAGATTTTTCGTGTTTAGGTAAAAATAGTTCTGCCTTTGCTGAATCGTCTGCAAAAACGACATAAGCTGCTAGGGTTTGATCGAGACCTTCTACAGCAGTGAATTTAATTCCTTTTTCAAAAGTTCGAATACACTCTTTGCGAAGTTCAGACCACCTATATCCTGCTGCTGCATTGCAACCGTGCGCATCTTTAGCGACTCCTACTTTTTTTTTTCGACTAAAGTATAAACAATCTCTAATTTATTGTCAGCATCCTTTAACGTTAATTCATTGTTAGCAATAGTAAAAGTTTTCACCAGTGGTAAAGCTTTTTTGTATTGATCTTCAAAAGTCATATCAGGGCAAAACATCATAGTTGAACCACCTAATTCAATGCTTAAATTTCCTTCTGTATCTGCTGTATATTTTCCCATAAGACGGTTGCATCC
>CAMRAP010000241.1 GCA_947039985.1 uncultured Odoribacter sp. | reverse complement strand
ATACAAAAGAAGCTGCTCAAATCAAATGAATATGTTACCACCTATGGAACTCACAACGAAAAAGGAAATGGACTAGGATTAGAACTCTGTCATGATTTCATTAATATGAGCAATGGTAAATTCTGGTTTACCTCAGAAGAGGGAAAAGGTTCTACTTTTTTCTTTACCCTCCCCTATTCGCACACTGAAAACTAATTGCTTAACGTAAGATATTGATACATTTTTAATGATCCCCAAGCATCTGTGGCTGCATAACGAATTTGAGCCTCTGATAACACATCAGAATCCCAATTAGATGTGCGCTGTCTTTTTGAAATTCTTACCCCTAAAATAATTGCCATCAATTTAGAAAAAGCCTTCTCCTCTATTCCATATTTAGGAGCAAAATCTTGTAATTCCACAAATGATGATGGCATGAATTTTTTTATTCTTTGCAAATGTTTTATATCATCACGAATTGCCACACCTATCTTTACAATCTTCTGATCTGCCAACAAACGACACAATGATTCCCCAAATCCACATTTATTTAAACGAAATAAATAAACCTTATCCTCTGTTGATAATTGTAACAAACTGACACTATAAACAACTCCTTTTTGAAAAGCGGGCCTAGTTTCTGTATCAAAGCCCAAAAATTGAACCCCTTCCATAGATTTTACCGCTTGTTCTGCATCTGCAGCAGTTTCAATAACGACCACTTCACCTGGAAAAACAAATAAAGATAGTTTTTCTATCTCTGTTTTATCTATATTCTTCTGATAACTTATACTCATCCTTATTCTTCCTTATCTATAACTTGATATACAACAGAATGTATTGCTCGAAGCACTCCTGCACACGATTTTCCCCAATAGAGCTCAAAAGTTTCATTCAATTGCCATAAAGCCTCTTCTATAATTTCGGGAATACCACTATAAAAAGAGGAAACAAAATTTTTCAAATCTTGATATATATCACAAACTTTTTCTGTCATAGAATGTACTACAGGCGCTTCGTTATATTGCATATTATCATCAAATACCTCCAAATACTCATCATACTCCCCCAATAAACTATGAACATGACTAAAAAGGTAGTTATATTCTTCCTCAGACACAAAATCTTCTAATAAACCATTCTGCTCTGTTTCAACTTTGGGCAATAGAGAACCTTTAAGGTAAATCAAGGGTATAAATTTTTGTAAACGCTGTACAAAATCATTGCACTCCATCTGCGGTGCTGTTTCCACAAAGTCACAGAATTCTTTTGTAACTGCAACAAACTCTATCACTTCCTTACTATAACCTATGTGCTGAAAATCTTCCATTATAATTCCTTTTTAAATGTGTTGCAAATATACGACGTTTAGGAAAAAAACATTCAATGCTGTCAACATTTATTTGTTTTATTGGATTTTATCCATATATTTGTGATATCAAAATGATATCATTTTAATCACATCACTAAATCAAAAAAAATGGAAACAAAGTACTCAGACTTAAAAATTAATGGATTTCTAATGATCTTTATTATTATTGCACTATTAGCCTTAGCTGTATATCTAATTGTTCAAGGTACAGCAATAGCATTTATATTAATGGGTGTCATTATTCTGTTTATTGCACTTTCAGCAAATGGATTTACAATGATTGAACCAAATGACATGAAAGTAATCTTGTTTTTTGGAAAATATCAAGGAACCATTACAGACAATGGATTTTTTTGGATAAATCCCTTTACAAAAAAAATAAAAATCACAGCTAGAGCACGAAATCTCAATATTGAGCCGATCAAAGTGAATGACAAAAAAGGAAATCCTATAATGATTGGTCTTGTTCTAGTTTGGAAAGTAAAGGACAGTTATAAAGCCATTTTCGAAATTGACTCTTCAGGCGACAGTCTTGATGAAGACAGAAACGACATTATGCGTCAGCTACAACTTTTTGTTGCTACACAAAGTGATTCTGCTCTTCGGAGCATAGCAAGTCTATATGCTTACGATGATAACGAAGCTAGTGACGAAGTGACACTTCGATCAGGTGGAAACGAAATATCAAATCGCTTAGAAGATGAATTGAATTCACGAATAGCTATTGCAGGAGTTGAGGTTATAGAGGCTCGGATTAGCCACCTTGCATATGCTCCAGAAATAGCGGCTGTTATGCTACGTCGCCAACAAGCGACAGCAGTTGTTGCAGCAAAAGAAAAAATTGTAGAGGGAGCAGTATCTATGGTTAAAATGGCGTTACAACAGTTAGCAGATGATAATGTTATTGAATTTGACGATGACAAAAAAGCAACAATGGTCAGTAATCTATTAGTTGTTCTTTGCTCTGACGGACAAACACAACCAGTGATAAACACAGGTACTTTACACCAATAAACGAACTACCATATGGCTAAAGAAAATAATATAAAAACATTTGTCCTCCGTGTTGATAGAGAAACAATGGAAGCATTAGAGATTTGGGCTTCAGATGAATTTAGGAGCGTGAATGGACAATTGCAGTATATTATTAATGAAGCATTGAAAAAGAATCGCCGCTTGCCCAAGAAAAAAAATAGCGGCGAATCTACGAAGCCTTAAGACCTTATAAACATATTCATTATGAAAAAGATTTTTATATTATTATCAATTGTCGCTTTTTTTGCATGTAATGAGGAAAAAACTCAAGAGCAGATATTTGAAACTAACGTGAAAGCATGTATGCAACCATTGCTGCAAAAAAATGTGGATTCTCTTCTTGCAGATTCTGCATGTGTAGATGTATGATCAATTTTATATATGAGATCGGAAGAGCACACGTCTGAACTCCAGTCA
>CAMRAP010000240.1 GCA_947039985.1 uncultured Odoribacter sp. | reverse complement strand
TATATACAGCAATGATAACCACTGTTGCTGGTCTAATAGTAGGTATTATAGCCTATTTTGCTTATAATGCACTGACTGCTAGAATTGACAAAGTGATCAATAACATGGAAAGCACAAGTGCTGAGTTCATGGAAATAGTATATGAGCTAAAAGATAAAAACTAATATGTTATGGCTATAAAGAGGTCTCGAAAAGCAAACCCAAATTTTAATATGTCGTCTATGACTGACATTGTATTCTTGTTGCTGATTTTTTTTATGGTGACCTCTACTTTAATCAATCCTAATGCCTTAAAATTGCTATTACCTAAAAGTACCAATCAAATTTCAAGCCAACCAACAGCCGTTGTATCTATTGATAAAGGACACACTTTTTACTTAAACACCAAGGTCACTCCTTTTTCACAATTAGAAAGTAAAATCGTTGAACTTCTAAAAAACAGTGACAAGCCTTGTATTTCAATTGAAGCTGAAAAAAGTGTCTCCATAGAACAAGTCGTTAGAGTCATGAATATTGCTAAAACGAATAATTATAAAACAATTCTAGCAACATCTCCTGAATAAATTCATACTTTACATAAAAATATTAAATAGGTAGTTTTCAAAAAGCTACCTATTTTTTATTGTTTTTTTTCTGCAACTTTTTTAACAGAGTAAACGTATATTCTCATACAATTACCCAAATTATTGTTTCCATAATCATATGGTAATTAACTAAACATTTGTAAAACTAAAACAAACTAAGTATGAAACGTTTCTTAACTTTAATCCTTGCTGGATTATTTGCACAACTGATGGTATCCTGCTACCCCGAAGGAGCAGAGTATGTAGAAGATTATGATGTAGCTATGACAAATTACAACAAAAGCGCTGATTTCTCCGCATTCACTACATTTGCTATCCCAGACTCTATCGTCCATTTTTCAAACAACGAGGACGCAACAATTGACCATCAATATGATGATCAAATTCTAAAATTAGTGACTGAAAACTTTGTCAAAAAAGGATACACACTAGTTGATACCACCCAAAAACCCTCTTTTATTGTAACTGCATCTGCATTCTCTAACGTCAGCTACTCTTACTATATGGATAATTGGTACAACAATTGGAATTGGTATTGGGGAAGCAGTTGGTGGCCAGGTACAAATCCTTTTTATCCTTATTATCCATGGTATCCATCTACTGTCTATTCTTATCGTAGTGGTTCTCTTATCATTGACATGATATCAACAACAACACGAGAAGACAATAAGGTAGATGTTGTATGGAATGGTATTGCAGATGGTCTACTACAAGGCTCGGGTGTATCTATCCTGTATCGTTTAGAAAAACAAATTAACCAGTGTTTCGAACAATCTCCTTATCTAATGAAATAAGGCATTTATTATCACTTAATAATATTAGAAATCATGAAAAAACTACTTATAATTGCAATATGCCTTTTTAGTATGAGCCCATTTGTAAAAGCTCAGATGTTCAACGTCAACTATCAGATGAGTATACCTTTCGGAGAGGTAAAAGATTTTACAGACAAAACTAGCTTTAGAGGTTTTGATATGGGATATCACTACTTTTTGAGCGACTGCTTCTCTGTTGGTGGCGCACTTGGATGGAACACATTCTATGAAGAAGAAAAGAATGTAACGGGTTATTTTAACTTTAATAAAAATGACGATGTTTACGCAATTACTGGTCACCAGTACAGATACATCAACACTGTTCCAATGCTAGCTATTGGTCGTTACTATATGACAGGAAACACTGGTAGTATTCGTCCTTTTGTTGGCTTAGGCTTAGGAACACAATGGACTGAAAAACGCTTAGATGTCGGACTATATTCATCAACCATCTCTCGTTGGCAATTTTCTGTCAATCCAGAAATAGGAGCATGTATCCCTATCAATGAGCAGTTTGCAGCAAATGTAGGAGTCAGATATAATTATGCGACTAAAGCAGCCAATGGAAGAATTCCTGAATTTCAATCATTGACATTTAATATCGGTATTATCTTAATGAGATAGTTGAGACCTTACCACAACAACAATACACCCCAAATGTTTCATATAACATTTGGGGTGTAATTTATTATCATAAATCGATCTAAACTAAAACTGATACAGAGGACTGCTGCTAACCAATAGCTCTCTATTTTTTTCTAAGATTTCAGCACAAGACTTTATATCAGTTGGACGAATGACCGTACTAGCAACATCGCCTTCAGAGAATGCATACATATACTCTATAAACACATCTTCTTGAGCTAAACATTTTAATACTCGTGACAATGCCCCAGCAATATTAGGTACATCTAAACAGATGACATCTGTTTTGGCAACCCTAAAATTAGCCTCTTGTAGCACTTTTACAGCTGCATCCACATCAGAAACGATCACTCTCAATATACCAAAATCAACACCATCAGCAACACAAAAAGCTCGCATATTAATATTGTGATTACTTAACACAGAAGTGGCATCATTTATACCACCTACTCTATTTTCTAAAAATATAGACAATTGTTGGATTATCATAGCTATTATTATTTGAATTACAATTTACGATTATCAATCACACGTACCGTTTTTCCTTCGCTACGCTCCAATGTTCGTGGCTCTACAAGTTTGATAATTGGACTTAACCCCAACATACTATGTATTTTTGCAACTATTTTCTTTTTAATATTAACCATCCTACTCATCTCATCCGAGAAAAAGATTTCACGAACCTCCACTTGAATCTCAAAAACATCCAAATTATTCACACGATCTACGGTGATCATATAGTGTGGTTCAAGTTCTTTAATC
>CAMRAP010000239.1 GCA_947039985.1 uncultured Odoribacter sp. | reverse complement strand
ATTTTTTCGTAATTTTACCACCTAAAACAATCTATTTTAATAAAAAAAATAATGCGAATAAAATATAAAGAGATTTTTCTTAGTATTACCTTTGTTTGCTTACTATTACAAGCTTGCGACAACACAGAGAATATTGAGCCTGAAGAGCCTGATTCAGTTCATCGAACAGTATTGATTTATATGGCAGCAGACAATAATTTAGATGGATTTGCAAAATCAAATATTGAGGCAATGGTACAAGGTATGCAAGATGTCAAAGGTCGAGTAGTGATTTATTACGATCCTCGTTATAGTACTCCTTCTTTGTTGACAATAGAAAAAGAAGGGAATAAATCTATCTTGGATACGATAGAAGAGTATGCTGAAGAAAATTCATCTTCCCCTGAAGTACTGAATCGAGTGGCGAAAAAAGTGCAAGAATTATACCCTGCCGATTCTCATGGATTATTTTTATGGTCTCATGCCACTGGCTGGTTACCAGAAGATGCTAGTTTCCCAAATTCCAGAGTTCAAACACTTCGAATGGATAATTTACCATTGACAAAAACCTGGGGACACGATGAGCACTTGGGTGATGCGGGAGTAGGAAATTCTGAAATGGAAATAAAGGAGTTGTTTAAGGCATTACCTACAAATTATACATTCATCTTATTTGATGCTTGTTTTATGTCAACTATAGAGGTTTTTTATGAATTACGCAATAATACGGAATATATTATTGCTTCTCCAGTTGAAATTTTAGCCGCAGGTTTTCCATACAAAGAAATAATGCCTTTTTTGTGGGGAGGAGAGGACGAATTTAAAAAAATATGCAAGGAGTTTTTTGATTGTTATGAAAACCATATAAATGGAGATGTTCATCGATCTGGCGTAGTTACTTTGGCTAAAACAACCTATTTGGATAGTTTAGCCTCCTGCGTGGGTGATATTTTAAAAGGAAAAGAAAACGATGCTAGTCATTTACCAATAAATGCAGTGGATCGATACCCAATGGCAAACTTTAATCAGAATGTATTTTTTGACTTAGAAGACTATATTCAACAGTTTGCAGATGAAAAACAGAAGGAAACATTCGATATATTACTAGATAAGACTATCATATATAAGTTATCTACAACAAAATACTGGGGAAAGATATATGATAAAGAAAAATATTGTAGCATATCAACCTATGTTCCTTTAAACATTTGGAGCACAATGAATGAAAAATATTTTAAATTATCTTGGTATCAATTGGTGTATAGCAAATGATCGAATAAATAGATAATCATACCACCATTGTAATCGTGCAAAAAAAAATGTACCTTTGGGGCAAATAGTTTAAACTATTTTAGATATATACAACTGCATATTCAAGACAGCACATGAGATTTGATGAATTAGATTTAGAAGAGGAGATATTACAAGGCATTGAAGCCATGAACTTTCAGGAAATGACACCTGTACAAGAGCAAACAATCCCACCGATATTAGAAGGAAGAGATGTTATTAGTTGTGCGCAAACTGGAACAGGAAAAACAGCAGCCTATACCCTACCTTTATTGAATCGCTTGCTATGTGAAGGTAATCCAGACAACCGTATCCGTGCTGTTATTATGGTACCTACACGCGAATTAGCCCAACAAATCGATATGCAGTTTGAAGGATTTTCTTACTTTCTTCCAATCTCTACAACCGTCGTGTACGGAGGCGGTGACGGAAAAGGATGGGATCAGCAAAAAAAAGGATTGCTAATGGGATCAGATGTAGTCATTGCTACCCCTGGTCGACTACTTTCTCATATTGCAAACAGCGGAATAGATCTTTCAAATGTAGATTATTTTATTTTGGATGAAGCAGACCGAATGTTGGATATGGGATTTTTAGACGACATTATGCAAATCACAAAGCAAATGCCAGAGCATAGGCAAACAATTATGTTCTCTGCTACTCTCCCACCAAAGATTCGCCAAATGGCAAAACAGATTCTTCACGATCCTGCTGAAATAAGCATTGCTATTTCTAAACCCAATGAATCTATCGTACAATCTGCATATGTTTGTTATGAGACACAAAAAATGCCTATTGTAATGGAGTTATTTAATAAATCATCCGATAAAAAAGCCATTATATTTTCATCTTCAAAACTTAAAGTAAAGGATTTAGCGCATGCCTTGAAACGACAAAAATTGAATGTTGCAGCAATGCACTCCGATTTAGAGCAAGAGGTACGTGAATCAGTGATGCTAGACTTTAAAAATGGAAAGATTAATATACTCGTCGCAACTGATATTGTAGCTAGAGGTATAGACATTGACGATATTCATTTAGTCATTAACTATGATGTTCCTCACGATCCTGAAGATTATATTCACCGCATTGGACGTACTGGTCGCGCAAGTGCAGATGGTGTTGCAATCACCTTTGTATCTGAGCCTGAACAAGGAAAATTCCATAAAATCGAAGAATTTATTGAGAAAGAAATTTATAAAATCCCTCTACCTGCAAGCGTAGGCGAAGGACCTCAATATAATCCGAAAGCCTTTGTTCATAAACCACGAAGAAATTTTAATGGTAAAAAAGGAAATAACAGACCATTTAAAACGAATTAGACATTTCCAAAATGTAAAACTCATTACTTCAAAACTTCTGAGTTTTCAAAAAATATATACGCTAGACTAATTGGCTTTAGATAAATATATCATCTTAAAAAAGCCATTTTAATCGGCTCTTCCATCTCTATATTATCTGAATTTGTAGAGAAATATAAGTACCTCTTATGCAAAATGCAAAAGAGGTACTTATTTTTTGTGTCCTCACAAAAAAATAATATTGACCAAATAACTATTTAACTGTTGC
>CAMRAP010000238.1 GCA_947039985.1 uncultured Odoribacter sp. | reverse complement strand
GGTTAGGAATGGTGCAGGAGTAGAAATTATTGTTGCTCTCAAAGCCAATGCCATGTGGAGTATCTTCCCAGAACTCAGAAAACATTCAGATGGAGCCACTGCTAGTTCGCTAGCGGAGGCTCATCTTGTTTTTGAGGAGTATGGAGATTTGGCACATACCTATGCTCCTATATATACGGAGAGTGAAATTGATGAGATTTTAAGTTATAGTAGCCATATCACATTTAATTCATTGAATCAATATCAGCGTTTTGGAGAACGTGCTTCTCTTGCTGGTGTGTCCTGTGGACTTCGAGTGAATCCAGAATTTTCAACGGTTGAAACGGAACTGTATAATCCTGCGAGTCCCACTTCTCGATTAGGTATTCGAGCCATTGACTTAAAGGAGCTGCCAAAGGGTGTTGAAGGTCTTCATTTTCATTCCTTATGTGAATCACGTCCAGCCGATTTAGTAGGAACTTTAGAGGCTGTTGAAAAAGTATTTGGACATTTTTTCTCAGAGATTAAATGGTTGAATATGGGGGGAGGACACTTGATGACTCACGAGGAGTATGATGAAAATGAATTGATCCGTATTCTGACTGCTTTTAAAAGTAGATACCCACATTTACGAGTGATTTTAGAGCCTGGAAGTGCCTTTACTTGGGATACAGGATGCTTAGTTGCCACTGTTGAAGATAAGGTATATAGTGGAGGTGTTAACACTTTGATGCTAAATGTCTCCTTTGCTTGCCATATGCCAGACTGCTTAGAAATGCCATATAAACCCGTTGTATTGGGTGCACATGATCCTCTTGAAGGAGAGAAAATGTGGAAAATGGGTGGGAATAGTTGCCTAGCTGGTGATGTTTGTGGCGATTGGTCTTTTGATGGAGGTGCAGAACCACAAATTGGAGATCAGCTTGTTTTTCGGGATATGATTCATTACACCATGGTAAAAACAACCATGTTTAATGGTGTGACTCACCCTAGTATAGGTATTTGGAGTCCAGAAAATGGTTTTCGTTTTGTGCGGAAATTTGGATATGAAGATTATAAAAACAGCATGTCGTAGTACATGCTGTTTTTATTTTTTATTTACTCATTCCAGTTCATTTCATCTCGATATTGTACATATCCACGCCATTTCTCAATTAGCTGCTGCATATCACTAGGAATTTCAGAGTTGAATGACATTTGTTCACCTGTCGTTGGATGTACAAAGCCAAGTGTTTTAGCATGTAGCGCTTGACGAGGGCAGAGGTTAAAGCAATTGGTTACGAATTGCTTGTATTTATTGAAAGTTGTTCCTCTTAAAATAAGATGCCCTCCATAATCTTTATCATTAAATAAAGGGTGTTGGATGTGCTTAAAATGGGCCCTAATCTGGTGGGTTCTACCAGTTTCTAATCGACATTCAACAACATTCACATATCCTAGATGCTCTAATACTGTATAGTGTGTCACGGCATGTTTGCCATAGCTGCCATCTGGAAAGCAATTCATCACTTTTCGATTTGACAGATTGCGACCAATATGTCCTGTGATTGTGCCTGACTCGGAGTCTAAATTACCCCAACAAACGGCAATATATTTACGCTCTGACGTTTTATTAAAGAATTGCAAGGATAGGTGCTTTTTTGCCTCCTCTGTTTTAGCAATAACAAGCAAGCCAGAGGTGTCCTTATCTATACGATGTACCAAGCCTGGACGAGGATCATCCGTTTTAAACAGCGGATTGTCTTTCAAGTGCCAGGCAAGAGCATTGATTAAAGTTCCTGAATAATGTCCGTATGAAGGGTGTACAACCATGCCTACAGGTTTATTTACCACCATAAGTACATCATCCTCATACACAACATCTAGAGGGAGATCTTCAGGAATAATCTTGATTTCCCGCTGTGGGTATGACATGACAATAGTTACAACATCATCAGGTTTAACTTTATAGCTCGATCTGACAGCTTTACCATTGACTAAAATTTGATTTAACTCAGCAGAATCTTGTATTTTTGTACGTGAAGCATTAGGTAGGCGAGCCATTATAAATTTATCTACGCGCAAAGGATTTTGACCGCCATCGACTTCAAATCGATGGTGTTCGAAGGTCTCTTGTGACTGTTCTTCTTGTGATTCTTCTCCTTCTAGTAAATCTTCAATATCGTCTATCTCTTCAATCATTTTTTGTATGTTAATATGTGAACTAAGTTTTGTTTGTTTGAAAAATTATTCACGAATCATTAATGAATCTAATAGCATAATTTTTTCTTTATCTAATGTGATGTGTAAATCTATAGCACTTCCTCCTTTTATATAGGAGTTCCTTTGGGGATATTGTTGATATACAATTGCAGAGTGCTTTTTTGAGTTTCTATTGATACTTTCATCGGGAATAATTTTTCCAATATTTAAATAGGATTCTTGAATAATATGGAGTGCTTCATTTAAGTTCTTTCCTTTTAATTGTGGCGTGTAAATACGATTACTTCCTTTTCCGCTTCCTATCACAATATCTATAACAGATCCTTTATTTAATAAAGAGCCTGCTTGGATTTCAATGCCATTATTTTTAAGTTTTAGGACTAGATTTTGGAATTCTGAAGGGACATATTCAAGGCGTCCTATTTTAAACCCTCGAGAAGAGAGTGTTTGCAAAGTTTGGCGATAAGCAGCATTCCTAAGATTTGGAAACATTACTTTTTCAGGATTACTTGCATTTATCGTAAGATGTATGAGTCGGTTTTCTTTTACTTTAGAACCATCTGAAGGGTATTGTTCTACAATCGTTCCTGGTTTTGCTTGGCTATCGTGGATAGAATCGATAATCACCACTTGTAGTTTTACGTGATTAGCTACTGCTTTTGCCTCCTCTGG
>CAMRAP010000237.1 GCA_947039985.1 uncultured Odoribacter sp. | reverse complement strand
GATATGTGCAAAAGCACCTGTCACAGACGTTTCTAGACAAAAACAGCCATCTCTTTCCACAACTACACTATCAACTAGACTAGAGCTATAAGAGTCTAAACCTATGGTTAAAATCACTTTATCTCCTTTCTCTAATCCTGTAATATTTCCTATAATTATATTTTTATTGAATGTAGATGAAAGCAATAGTAGCGGAAATAGTACTAAAAGCAATAAATAAATTTTCATGCTATAACAGTTTAGTTTTTTCTCATTTTTCATATTCGGAAATGAATTGTTCTAAGGGAATGTCTAGTGATTTCATGCGCTGGCAGAAATTCGGTAGTTCTATCTCTAGGAACTCTTTTTGCCTTGCTTCCGTAATTTGTTTATCTGCATCGATAGCCACAAAAAAACCAACTCCCCTTTTGTTATATATAATCCCCTGCGATTGCAAACATTCGTATGAGCGCATCACTGTATTTGGATTGACTTCCAACTGCACACCCAGTTCACGTATCGAAGGAATACGCCCTTCAGGTTCCCATTTTCGAGAAACTATATAGTCGCAAACGAGGTCTACTATCTGCAAATAAATCGCTTGTGTATCTTTAAATTCCATAATCTTATTTTAAATTAGGGGTTACACCAATAGATATATTGGGATCATCTAAGAGATCAACTTGTACGTGACTGGCAAGAAGTAGTTCGTGTAGGTTTCCCATCGCTTTTTTTCCAATAAAAAGAGTATCACTTTGGATTTGAAAATCAGACACATTTTCAAGCAACAAAGATGTTCCTAAGAATTGGAAATCACCTATATTACGATAATAATCAGACTCTCTTGTTATCTTAAATTTTAATGATGTACCTAATAGTGCAAAATTATTTTCACGCGAGTTAGCGCTCGATTTTTTTGTTAACTTAAAGTTTAATTTTGTGTCCTCAATCACCACTACATTGATCTTTTTCTTTTGTAGATCAGTCATATAATCACGAACCTCTTGTCTCTCTCTTAAATGTAAGTTCACACCTACAAACAATACCGTCAGTAGAACAGCATATAGAGCTAATAATAATAAATCATATTTTTTCATAAAATTCCCTCCCTTATTTTATTTGCATTGTTTCTATTTTTTTCCACGACACCCATAAATAAGCTATCGGCAATAAATAATATAGCTTAGACTGGAATAGTAAGTAGATAAAACCCCATCCATCGTGAAATACATAAGATTGCCCTTGCGAAGAAATAGAAAAAATGGGTATCACACCATATATAATGATACTAGCACATACTACTAAAACGAATACGGTGTGAGTAATTATTGCTACTGTCAAAGATTTCTTATACGGAGAAACCCCTACCCACAGAATGACTGAGAACCCTAGAAAGCTTATCCAAAATGTGTCCCAAATACCATCCCATGCTTTTCTCTCAGTTACTCCATTAGTTATCGTTGCCTTTTCAATGGTGTTGTCTTTTATTACAGGAACTTTGGAATTCCATGCATTAGATATAAATAAATCTGTAAAAGCTATTTTGGGATCAATCCTATAACTGACTACACCTGAATCGTCTGTAAATGTATCGACATCTCCATATTCCTTTTCAACATCTTCTATAGAAATATCAGCTGTTTGCCAAGTCACAAATTTATAATCATTTACCATATGGACTGTCCAAAAGAAAAATGTATAAATAATTGTAGGAAGTATGACTGAGTTTAGAATAACAAATAGCAGTTTTTCTAACTTAGAGATAGGTAAAAGCCAATAGGATTTAGACTTTACACGAAATAACTTCCACGAAGTCCTTAGCGTTAACACCCAAATAATCAGCATTAAACAGGCAATATATACCACACTATATTCCTTTGTTATCTCATCTACTGCTTGGCGTAACTCCTCCATACTGCTAACAGTATTCCCAAATGCCCAAAAGAAAGACCTTAGGTGTACAAGAATAAAGAATAGCACCCATATCAGCATAGAAAAAATACTGACCTCCTTATACCATTTCAACACAAACGCTCCAAAGCGCCGCATATTAAATATATCGTTCATAATTTTATATTTTAAAGTTGTGATTTAAAAATCTCTCTCGTTCTCTCTGGATTACTAAGCACGCCATTAAAAAATAGCTCTACATCCAAACGACTGTTCTCTTTGTTTAAATTAGGCAACACCCCAAAGGTGCCTTTTAAAGATTCCTCTGCAAATAGAGCATCTTCGCCATCCTTTACCTGACGAAAGACTAATCGATCTGTAATTTCCTCTGAATTTACGTTTAGCAAAATCTTATTTTCATGGAGTATCACAAATGAATCGATCAAGTTTTCTACATCACGTACTTGATGAGTAGAAATAATGATACAACGTTCATCACTTGCTACAGAAGAAATCAAACGACGAAAATAACTCTTAGATGGAATATCCAATCCATTGGTCGGTTCATCCATCAAAAGTAAAGGAGTGTTGCAAGCAATACCAAAACTAAGCCAAGCCTTTTTTACTTGACCATATGATAGAGCATTTAATTTGTCATCCATAGATACACCAAAACCAGCCATTGCCTCTTCTAACAATTTTTCATCAAAACAAGGATAAAAAGGCTTGGTCGAACGAGCATAAGTTTTCATGCTTAAAGAATTTAATTTAGGAAAAGAAACCTCGTCTTCCACCAAAAATATTTTTGATAAAAACGACGGTTTGCGATGACGAGGCAAGCACCCCATCACCTCTATTCCTCCTTTTTGAGGAAATAACAATCCACTAAGGAGGTTTAATAAGCTTGTTTTACCCTCTCCATTTTTACCAAGTAGACCATACACATGACCAGCCGTTAGATTCAGATTCAAATCACTAAAAAGTTCCT
>CAMRAP010000236.1 GCA_947039985.1 uncultured Odoribacter sp. | reverse complement strand
CTCTTCCTTCGCTTCAGATCCAATTCAAAATCCTGCTCAGACAAAGCAATATTAGGGGTTACTCCATCAAGTACAACGCCAATAAGCGTTCCGTGCGACTCCCCAAAAATAGATATTCTAAAGTTTTTTCCAAAAGTATTCATAATTATATTCTGCTTGTTCTTTTTTAATAAGTATAAAACGTCTAACTATCTAACTGTCAATTTTTCTAAGAAAGTAGGAAACGATTTATCTATACATTTTACATCATCCAAGTATATATCCTCATCAGTAAATAGCGACGCTATAATAAAGCTCATAGCCATACGGTGGTCGTTATGACTGCTAACCCTTCCACCTTTTATCGTACTGCCTTTAATGTACATTATATCATCAATAATATCTATCTCTGCACCGAGTTTTGTAAACTCATAATAAATAGCCTCTGCTCTGTTACTTTCCTTTTGCGAAAGCCTACAAACACCTTTTATCTCACTCATACCCTCACAATGACAAGCCAAGACTGCCAAAATAGGGAATAGATCGGGTGAATTTGTTGCGTCAACACAAAATGGACTTAGTGGATAATTTGTTCCACACTGATTCAGCACCTCAACAATCGCTTCATCTGCCTGCGAAGTTCCAGTAGGCATAGATTCCAAGACAAAATGTTTTTCGGGATGCAACACCTCAGCAATTCTTCCTGCAACAGCAAAGAACGCTGCCGAGCTCCAATCCGAATCTAATGTAATTGTATTAGCAATATACTTTTGATTTCCTTTAATCTCAAACACTATTCTTTCGTCTGTTTTCTCAGTAATATTCACCTTTATGCCAAATTGCTTTAACATATCCAAAGTTAAGTAAATATATGGAATACTAGTAGGATTTTTTACGATGAAAACAGTATCACGACTCAGAAGTGGCAGAGTCATTAAAAATCCAGACACAATCTGCGATGTCTTTGCACCGTCAATCTCGATTCTCTCAGAACTAATTGCACCATAAATATTCAATGGCAAGTGTCCGTTATCAGACCTGCAATCTAGCCCAGCAGAGCTCAAAGCATCAACCGACTCTTGGATACTTCTATTCAAGATACTTCCATGACCAGTTATGTCGATACAATTGCCACTTAATTCTGTAAAATATCCAGACATAGGCATCATCAAACGAGTCAAAAGACCACTCTCACCTATGTGTATCGAATTTAATTTATTAATATTATCACTACCTTTTATCACTAATCTATCTGATAGGATTGTCACCTTTGCACCAATCTTTTTGATTACCTCAACCGCCATCGAAATATCGTTGCATGGCTCATAATTGGTCAAAATACTCTCACCACTCGAAAGTGCTGCTGCCAGAATTGCTCGTTGTGCAATACTTTTAGACGCCGGTATCTTGACACTAATATCATCTTCAACAAAAATAGTATCAGACAGTTTAGGAGCTTTAAACTCCGAATCATCACCAGAAAGTATTCTTTCCATCTCACTCTTTGTGTATTGCCCTGGAGCTGTCAGTTGATACTCTGATGAAGCTACATAAGTAAATGCTGCACCCATTGTCAACGAAAGCACACGAGTAAATTTGCCATATTTACCCATCGAAAAAGCCAAAAGAGGATTCTTTAAGTTTTGTTTGTATAAAGACAATGTTTTCACTGCATCTTGAGTGCTATTTGCTGTAGTCACTATCTTTACTATGTCCGCACCTCGTTTGCAACACTCATCATATATAGTTAATAAATCATCTGATGTTGTTTCAAAATCATGATACGAAACAATGAATTTTGTATTATGCTCTTTTGCCTTCTCTCTAATAAAATCTGAATACTCTTTAGGAGCCTCAATCTCTATATCTACATAAGCCGCACCTGCTTCGATTGCAGCAACCATTCTTTGACGAGCATATTCAATATCGTCTGAGAGCCTGCACGTAAATAGAACATTAGGATGAGAACCAACCAAAAAAGTGATTTCCTCTACCGTGAACTTACATAGGTCTGCTCTTATTTCGACCATTTCGGCATCATTCATAAGCGAAAAAGCCTCATTTAGCGATCTCTCGCCTATACTAACACATATCATTTACTATCTCCTCCATTTTATCTATCGAAATTTCAACATCATCTACCCTACCGAAGTCTATCGGCAAAAGTAAATTTATTTTTTTACCATTTACTTTTTTATCCTTTGTCATTGCCTCCACAAGTATTTTCAGCGGAATATCGGTACTAAATGGCAAACCAACTTTTTTGGTATCACTCACTAGTTTATCCACAAATTCAATAGGTGTTAACTTCATTGTCACAGCAAATTGTGCAGCTAATATCATACCAACAGCAACAGCCTCACCATGCATAATTCCCTCTTTATTATTTTTCTCAATTGCATGACCAAACGTATGACCAAGATTCAACAGTCTACGCTCTCCCCTTTCAAACTCATCACGTCTGACAACTCCAGACTTATACTCACCACACATTTTGATTATCTCTTCAAACTCAGCTCGTTTATGTTCTAATATAAAATCTTTGTCATTTGAAAATAGATCAACAGCTTTTTGATAATACTCTTTATTAAATATAATAAATGTTTTAATAATTTCTGATACTCCTGCAATAAATTCTCTTTTGCTAAGAGTATTCATAAATTCAGCCGACGAACATATCCATTGTGGCTGATTAATCACACCTGCAATGTTTTTATACGAACTTATATTCACTCCATTTTTGCCACCAATTGCGGCATCAACTTGCGAAAGTAAAGTAGTTGGCACAAAACCAAATTTAACACCTCTTTTATATATCGATGCAACAAATCCGACTAAATCCGTTGTTATGCCACCACCAACACCAATTATAAATGCGTTTCTATCTGCACCTTTTTTTA
>CAMRAP010000235.1 GCA_947039985.1 uncultured Odoribacter sp. | reverse complement strand
TTTCCCTACACGACGCTCTTCCGATCTGCTATCCCCTCAGGGATATTATGAATCGCTATGGCAATCGCTATGGCAATTCCCAAAGTTGGACTTTCTACAGCAGCAGCAAATGTTGCAATACCCTCTGGAAAATTATGAATAGCAATGGCTAGAGCAGTCATTACTCCCATGCGCATCAATCGAGCATTCTTAGGAGGTTTTACATCCATACTCTCTACGGATTTAATTTCATGTGGATTTTCAAATGCAGGAACTAATCGGTCAATAATTGCTATTAATAACATCCCTCCAAAGAAAAATAGAGCTGTTGTTGCTAGCCCTAGCCGCTCGCCAAACTCCTCTACAAACAAGCGCTGAGCCTCACTGAGCATTTCAACAAACGACACGTAAATCATAACACCTGCTGATAATCCCAATGAAAAGGATAAGAAACGTTTATTGGTATGGTGTGCAAAAAAAGCAATTAAACTCCCTATTCCTGTTGCTAATCCTGCAAACAAAGTGAGTAATAGTGGAAACCATATATCTTCTATCATCATAGTTCTTCTGTTTTTTTACAAAATTATGAAAAATTCACGAGCTAGACAATCCCTATAAATAGGTATTATCTAGCTCTTAAAATGATTTAAACCAATTCCCTATTCTTCCTGGTCAGTAGCAATAACAAAACGAGCTGTTGAACGACTGTGCTGCTCTATAAATACAAGCTTATCCTTAGTCAGTTTATTGATGATATCATCATCATAGTGACGTATTGTAAGTAAGCGTACATTTTTATTGTACAAGACCTCATATTCATCCTGAAACTTACTGATAAACTCTTCAAAAATAGTTTCATTCAAATCTATGCAAAATGAAAAATTTATCGCAGAGGTCTGTATGAGGTTCAGATGTAATCTATAATCTGCCAATGTTGCCAAAATTCGACTCAACTTTTCTTCTGCAACAAACGAAAAATCACGTGGCGACAAAGTCAACAATAACTGATTTTCCTTGTCTATAAAAATAGGTGGTAAACTCTGCTTTTCATTTAATTCACGTATCACTGAACCATGCTTCTCAGGATGTGAAAAAGAACGTACATAAAGCGGTATCACTTTATTCTGCAATGGCTTAATTGTCTTAGGATGAATTATTTTAGCGCCACAATTAGATAGCTCAATCGCTTCTCTATAAGATAGCTTACTAATAATGGTTGTATTCTCATACAATTTTGGATCTGCACTCATAATACCTGGCACATCTTTCCAGATAGTTACATCTTCGGCATTTAATAAATTAGCTAGTAATGCTGCTGTATAATCAGATCCTTCACGACCTAAAGTTGTGGTTTGACTGGTTGTTGTTCCAGCGATAAATCCTTGTGTGATATACATGAATGTATCTTGAAAGTTGAAATATTTTCGACACATCTGCTCTGACAACTCCAAATTGACACAAGCATCTCTATAATTTTGATCTGTAATCAAACATTTCCGTATATCTATAAATTTTGCTTTACGACTTTGCTTCTCTAAATAAGAAGAAATAATCGTCGTAGAAAGCAATTCTCCAAAACTTATAATTCGATCATATTCATAATCATACGACAATGATGGATCACTCTCCAAAATAGATTGTAAATCCGCATACAACTTTTCTACATCTCTATCCACTTGCTCTGACTGACCTTTAAACAAATCATCAATAATTTGTTGATGAAAATCTTTTATCCCTTGAAAAGCAACTTCAAGATCACCCGTCTTTTTAAAATAAGCCTTGCATAAAAATTCTAGCGCATTCGTTATTTTACCCATAGCAGACACCACTATGATTAATCCTTCTGTTTGAGAATTAATTATTTTAAATAAGTTCTTCACACCCTCTGCATCTTTTACAGATGCACCTCCGAATTTATATATCTTCATTTTTGAAAAATTAAAACCACCCTATTTTGAAGGCGCTAAATTAGATATTAAATTTAACAATTAAGCATGTTTTAATCTTCATGAACAAGCTATTTTCTAAGTCGCTGTTATTCAACCGAATAAACCATCAGCTAAAACATTTATAAACTATTCCCGCTTAATTTCCATTCAAAAACAATATATTTGCACTTTGATTTTATAAGATACATATAATGAGCACAAAATTTCCTGTATATAAAGGTTTAGATCTTTCAGCAGTTAATAAGGAAATCCTTAAAAACTGGACAAAAAATAAGACTTTTGACATGAGTTTAAAAACAAGAGAAGGTAATCCTCCTTTCGTTTTTTATGAGGGGCCTCCTTCTGCAAATGGAATGCCTGGCATTCATCACGTGATGGCACGAACACTTAAGGATGTCATTTGTCGATATAAAACTCTACAAGGATTTCAAGTTGAACGTAAAGCGGGCTGGGATACACATGGACTACCCGTTGAACTGGGTGTTGAGAAAAAGTTAGGTATCACAAAAGAGGCTATTGGTAAAACTATTTCTGTTGCTGAATACAACCAAGAGTGTCGCTCTGATGTCATGACCTACACTAAGGAATGGGAAGATTTAACTGAACAAATGGGATATTGGGTAGATATGAACGACCCCTATATCACCTATGACAATCGGTATATTGAAACATTATGGTATCTGCTGAAAACTCTATTTGAAAAAGATTTTCTATATAAAGGATACTCTATACAACCTTATTCTCCTGCAGCAGGAACAGGATTAAGTACACACGAACTTAATCAGCCTGGATGCTATCGAGACGTAAAAGATACCACTTGTGTTGCTCAGTTTAAAGTGGTTCGAAATGCAAAGTCAGAAAAGCTATTTGCTAATAGTGACGCTGTTCATTTTATTGCTTGGACAACAACCCCTTGGACTTTACCATCAAACACCGCACTAGCGGTCGGTG
>CAMRAP010000234.1 GCA_947039985.1 uncultured Odoribacter sp. | reverse complement strand
TATCCCTGCACCAGAAGAAAAGACTAAATAATCTAGAGGGAGATCTTCAGGAATATCCCGAAGTGTTGAGTATAAATTCCGACCAGTAGCAATAATGCAAGTGCAGTTCCTATTTTTAGCTGCTTGAAAAGCTTGCACTGTTTCCTGGCTAAGCACTCCTCCTTTGGGGAGAATTGTTCCATCTAGGTCGGTGATAAAGGCTTG
Organism: uncultured Odoribacter sp.; assembly: GCA_947039985.1. Lineage (GTDB taxonomy): Bacteria > Bacteroidota > Bacteroidia > Bacteroidales > Marinifilaceae > Odoribacter. Next base: position 2,686 of record CAMRAP010000234.1, on the reverse strand, counting down.
TATCATAACGAAATTTGTTCATAAGTATAGGGAAGCATCTCTGTTAGACAGTGCAACACTTTCTCTTGATTCATTCCGTTCAATGGGTCGTGTTCATGACCAAATGTCGCCTTTATGCCTGCATTGATAAAATATACTGCACGCTCAATGGCTTCAGGTAAACTATCTCCATTGAGTAGACATCCTGTAATTACACTAGCAAAAGCATCTCCCGTACCGGGATAACTAGCAGGTACATAATCGCTTGACACTTTCCACATGCGATTGTCATTTTTATTGTATGCTAAAGTACTGATACGTTTGGGATTTCCTGAGGGTGCAGAGGTTATAATGCAATATTCAGGTCCTAATTGACTCAATTCTTGACACCATCCCATGACCTCTTCTTGAGTGATTTCTGCGGTCAGTTTTTTATCCAACAGAAAGGCTGCTTCTGTCAAATTGGGAGTAATGACTTTAGCTTTTGAGCATAAACGACGCATCCCTTCAATCATTTTACTTGTCATCCCTGTGTAAAGTTGATTATTATCACCTAAAACAGGATCAACAAGAATAAAGTTATCATCACTGCCAAAATTTTCAAAAAAACGTTCAACAATATCCATCTGTTGTTCAGAAGCAAGATAACCCGAATAGATAGCATCGAAGTGTAAATCAAGCTCTTTCCAATGTTCAATGATACTTTCCATCTGACTAGTTAAATCGAAACACCTGAAATTTGGATATTCACTATGTGCCGAAAGTATAGCTGTTGGTAAAGGGCATACTTGATAACCCATATAGGATAGAATAGGAATAGCCACGGTTAAAGAGGCTCTACCATAGCTTGAAAGATCGTGTATTGCTGCAATTTTCTTCATATACTGTGAAAGCGGTTTAAATTCACACAAAGATAAGGATTAAAAATAAAAAAGTCACCTCTATTATGAGATGACTTTCGCACGAGTGGAGGGGCTCGAACCCCCGACACCTGGTTTTGGAGACCAGTGCTCTACCAACTGAGCTACACTCGTATCTTAACGCCTGCAAAGAAAAGGAAATTTCTTGACTTTTGCAATAGATTCCGCATAATTCACTCCTTTTAAAAATCACTACTCCTCAATCCTTTATTATATCGCTTGCTATTCCCCCTCCAATAACTCGATCGCCTCTAAAAAGGGCAATGGGCTGACCAGGAGCTATAGCCCAAGCAGAATCAGACAGCATGACTTTCAGTCGATCCCCTGTCCATTCCTCAATTTCTACAAATCCCACTGGATTCAATCCTAAGCCCCGAACTTTAACCGTAATATCCTTTGCCATAAGGTCGGTTTTATCGGTTATATATACCTGCTCTACCCAAATTGTCATTGTGCATAGAGATGATTTTACATCAGCCGTAATCGTATTTTGTTTCGCATCCATGGATGCCACATACAAGGCTTGTCCATTTACAATAGGTATTTCTCTTTTCTGACCCACCGTATAATTTAGCAAGCCAGCATGTTCACCAATCTCTTCTCCCTTTCGATTCAATATCTTTCCCGGACGCTGTGTTGCTCCACGATATGAATATATAAAATCTCGATAATCCATTCCACGTAAAAAACAGACACCCATACTCTCTTTTCTACGTACAATGTCCTCATATCCATGAGATAATGCCCAATTCTTTATTTCAGCTTTCGTATAATCACCCAAAGGAGTAATGGCTTTCGATAAAATGTCTTGAGAGACTCCCCACAGAAAATAGGATTGGTCTTTATTCGTATCTATCCCTTTTTGGATATAGTATTTTTTTTCGACCTGCGTAATTCTTACGTAGTGTCCTGTGGCGATATAATTGGCACCTAATTCGATCGCAGCTTGATTCAATAACTCCCATTTTACATAGCTGTTACAGATGCAACACGGGCTAGGTGTACGAGCAGCCCAATAACCATCGACAAAAGAATCTACTACCACTTTTTTAAATAGTTCCTCCCCATTCCGACGGATTAAAGGTATTTGCAAAGACTCACAAAGCTTTTCAACAGCGGTCAAATCGTTGCTACCCCAGAGTTCAAGTGTTACCCCTATCACCTCATATTTTTTCTGCTTCAGCATCAAAGCCGTCACGAAACTATCAATGCCTCCACTCATGCCAACAACAACTTTCTCCATATCTGTTTATGCAAAAAATAAATAGGCTACAACGATAGCTGCTATAATTCCAGCTAGATCTGCAATCAAGCCACAAGGAATAGCATAACGTGTATTTTTAATACCAACTGCGCCAAAATAAACAGCAATTATATAGAATGTAGTATCGGTTGCCCCTTGAAAAGTGGATGCCAAACGACCAGCGAATGAATCTGCTCCAAAGGTGTTCATGGTATCAATCATCATTCCTCTAGCCCCACTTCCACTCAAAGGTTTCATTAAAGCAGTAGGTAAAGCATTTACCCATTCGGCATCAAATCCCATTCCTTCCACTAGTGCCATCACTCCATTCATGATAATATCCATTGCCCCCGAAGCTCTAAACACTCCAATGGCTATCAAGATTGCAATCAGGTAAGGAATAATCTTTATCGCTGTAGAAAATCCATCTTTAGCACCATCGATAAAGGCATCATACACATTTATCTTGCGCCAAGCAGCCATACCAATAAAGGAGATGATAATCCCAAACAGTATCATATTACTTGCCAAATTAAGATCGGAA
>CAMRAP010000233.1 GCA_947039985.1 uncultured Odoribacter sp. | reverse complement strand
CCAGAAGGGGAAACATTAAAGCAAATTGTAATGGCACCTCTACCAGAGAATAGTCGGATTCACTTCAAATTGTGAAGCTATCTCATTGATGGTTTTTAGACCATGCGATTGCTACTTTTGCTTTAAATTCTGCACTAAGTTTTTTTCTCATGATGTTTACTCTAATTGGGATTGTAAAAGTAGCAAATTTCTATCTTAGCTTGCTGTCTAAATTTAGGGGAGTATTATACCTACCCGATTTTTAATTTATCTAAGCAGTAATTTATGGTGTCGTAGTCAAAACCTCGTCCTAAGGCAAAGCGAGTAAGTTTAGCTTTTAACTTATAAGGGTCTTCTTCTGTTATAGTTGTTGTTTTGTGTTGTAATATTTCCATGCAATTTTCGCGATATGCAGACTTATCAAGTGTTCCTAGTGCTTCTGAAATGATATCATAGTCTATACCTTTATTGCGTAGCATCATCATGATTTTTTGTTTCCCCCAATGATTAAAGCGAAATTTGTCTTCCGTATAAATTTTTGAAAATCTAGTGTCATCAATAAATTTATGATGGTATAAAAAAGTCATAATTTCTTCAATCTCTTTCTCTTGTATTTCCCATTTCTGTAATTTGTTTCGCACATCATGACTACAACACTCTCTTCTACTGCATTGTTTTGCTATGATTTGTAGGGCTTTTTTAGCTTGCATATATTGATCTCTTTCTATTTTTTAGCTTTTATCATACGCTCTTTACCGAAAAAATCCTTTCGAAGTTCTATATTACGGTATCCATATTGTTCAATAAGTTGACATGTTTCTATTCCTAGCGCTTCGTTTATTTCAAAAAAAAGATAGCCTTCATTCTTAAGATGCTTTTGACCTAATTCACATATTGTGCGATAAAAAATTAGTGGATCATGATTAGGAACAAATAAGGCTGTTGAAGGTTCAAAATCAAGTACTTTTGATTCCATAGAGGATTTTTCGCACTCCTTGATATATGGTGGATTACTGATTATTAAATCATAATTTTCCCAACTAAAGTTGTTATAATTTATAACATCCCTAGTGAGCCAATTCACTTCAACCTGATTGCGTTTTGCATTCTTTATAGCTGTGTCTATTGCTTTTTTAGAAAAATCAACGCCAGTAATATTTGCGTTTGGGCAAAGGTGAGCAAGAGTAATAGCAATACAACCACTACCTGTTCCTATGTCCAAAATTTTTTGTTTTGCATAGATAAAATCTTTCGCCCAGATAATTAATTCTTGGGTTTCAGGCCGTGGAATTAAAGTGGAACGATTCAAGTTGAATTTCAAGCCTGCAAACTCTGTTTCACCGATAATATACTGTATCGGGTGACCATTTTTAAGCAAATTGACAATTTCGATGAAATTATTTATAAAGCTTTCAGCTAAAATCTCGTTTTTTCTAAGATGGATGTCTATATTTGTAAAATGCAAGACGTCCATATAAATGATGTTACAAATGCTTTGTATTTCATGCTTTGGGTATGAATCTTTTAGCTCTTGCAATGCGTATTGTGATAAATAATGAATTGTGTTCATAATACAAAGGTATAATTAATTGAAAAGATGAAACTGAAATTCAAGAAATAATTTCACATGTCCTGGTTACAGATTGTTATATATCTTCTTATCGCCTTGTATGCTCTTACAGTGGCAAGTGTCGTTTTCAATGTAATACTTGAAAATCGTAATCCTGTGCGTACTTTAGCATGGATTCTTGTTTTAGTTGCTGTTCCTCTTGTTGGTTTTATATTTTATCTCTACCTCGGTGTTAATTATAGAAAAATCAAAATGTTGTCAATGAAAGGACTTGGGGATATTAAGTGGTTACAGTATATGAGTGAGGACCAAAAGCAATTGGTCAGAAAATCTGATTTTCTTAAAGAACGAGGTTCTACAGATATATATAAGTTAATGACATTGTTATTGAGTAATAGTAAAGCATTGCTAACGCTTTTTAATAAGGTAGAGATTTTAAATAATGGAAATGAAACTTTTCCTGCTCTTTTTCATGCATTGGAGAGCGCTAAGAAGTTTATTCATCTGGAATATTATATCCTTGGTGAAGGACGATTACTCGATCAGTTGAAGGATATATTACTTCAAAAAGCAGCAGAAGGAGTAGAAATAAGGATTATTTACGATGATGTCGGTTCATGGAGTTTATCGAATAATTTTATTCGTGAATTGCGTAAAGCAGGTATTCAAATTTATCCATTTTTGCCAGTGCGTTTCCGACATTTAGGGCGAAAAGCCAATTATAGAAATCACAGGAAAGTGGTTGTGATAGATGGAGAAGTGGGGTTTGTTGGTGGTTTAAATATTGCTGATAGGTATATGGATGGAGTGCCTGAGATAGGTGTCTGGCGGGATACACATCTAAAAGTGATGGGGGAGGTTGTAACCTCTTTACAGATACTTTTTCTGACTGATTGGTACTTTGTTCGTCAAGAAGTGTTATTAAACAAAGAGGAGTATTTACCCTATAATCGAGTAGATGGTGATGTGGTTGTGCAGGCCGTTAGTTCTGGTCCAGATAGTGATTGGGCTTCGATACAGCAGTCTTATTTTACCTTGATAAACATGGCAAAACGGAATGTTTTTATTTCGACACCTTATTTTATGCCTGGTGAAACGACCTTAAATGCATTGAAAACAGCTGCTATGAGTGGGGTAGATGTAAGATTACTATTGCCACATAAATCTGATTCCTGGCTTACGCATTGGTGTACACGTTCGTATGTAGAAGAGTTATTGGAGGCAGGGGTGAAAATATTTTGGTATCAAAAGGGGATGAATCATAGTAAAGTGATTATTGTAGATGGTAAGCTTGCAAGTGTAGGTACTGCTAATATAGATTTGAGGAGTTTTGAGCAAAATTTT
>CAMRAP010000232.1 GCA_947039985.1 uncultured Odoribacter sp. | reverse complement strand
AATTCTACAATTTCTGAACGAACAGCAGAAAATTTCAAAAATGCTTTAAATGAGGATGAGTTGAATATAGCCTTGAAGACAGCAAAAAATTATTATGGAATCGAAACGGTTTGGGTTCTACAAACTATTAGAATATCAGAAAATGACCGAATATACAACAATGAAGGAATTGAAAGTGAGTATGGTTTTGGAGAGATTATTGTTTTTGATGTTATAGCCAATAAAGATGATGATATAACAAATAGAGTTGTATCTGTCGTAAAAGATTCAAATGATGAATGGATAATTATCAATGAAGGAATCTTTAGTTAAATTGTTCTGCGCTAAATACAAGACCATAAATTAAGAAGAATTCCCTTTTTTAAAAAAGGGAATTCTTTATGCCTATAGTAACTTAAAAAATAGCACAGAACAAGCAGATGCTCTGTAAGCGCTTAATAACCACCTATCTATTAAAAAACAGAGAAGTGTGAGAAAATAAGAAGAAAGATAAAGCAGACAATAACTTCAAGTTTTCTAGATGATAGATGGGAGAAGAATATGGAAAAAGAGTTAGCAAAGAAAGTTGAATACAAACAAGAAAAGTGGAATAAAATAATAGCATCGTATCAGGGCAGTGGACAGAGTATGAAGGAATATTGTAATGAAATAGGAATTACGCCTAGCACATACTATTACTATCTGAAAAAATCACAACTCATAGAGCAGGCAGTCCCAAAACTAGTTCCAGTTAATTTCGCAGAAGCAAAGTTATCGAAGGTGAGCATTCACTATTATGGTGCAACGATACAAATTGGTGCAAATGACGAAGTATCATTATGTGCCATTTTGTCAGCTCTAAAAAAAGTATGATAAATTTGAGTAAAGTACAGAAGTACTATATCGCCTGTGGGTACACTGATTTAAGGCGTGGAATTGACGGCTTGGTAGGTATCGTAACAACCCAGTTTCAAGCAGAGCTTACCGAGGATAGTCTTTTCATTTTTTGTGGTCGTAGAACAGACAGAATAAAGGCACTCTATTTTTCAGGAGATGCCTACACAATTCTTTACAAAAGGCTTACCAATGGTAAATTTCAGTGGCCACGTACAGAAATCGAACTTCGTAAACTAGACACACAATCTTTTCGATGGCTTATGGAAGGGCTAGCTGTAGATCAGAAAAAAGCCATTAAAAAAGTGAAAAAGCAAGACTTATTCTAGGTAATTTTCTTTGTAATTTCCTCCAAAATATGGTATAATATAAGCATAGAAAGGTGGTGCAAAGAATGTCTAAAACAAAAGAAAAATCTTCTGTGAACATAGCTGAATTACAAGTTATCATTCAGACTCAACAAGGCAAAATCGATGAATTAGAACAACAAATAGAACGTATGACGGAAATGTTTCTCAATGCACAGCGAGCTCGTTTTGGACAGTCTAGCGAAAAGACCACCTATGTGTCCCCCGAACAAATGCGTTTATTTGATGAAGTAGAAACTACCCAAGATATGAAGGTTGCTGAACCTACAGTGGAGACCTTTACGATTGAGGAGAATGGCGAGCGCAAGAAAAAACGTACCATTGACGAGTTAACAGCAAATCTTCCTGTAGAAGAAGTTGTTATTAAGTTGGCTGATCATAAGATGTTTTGCGACGAATGTGGAAAGCCTTTAAAGTTGATTGGCGAAAAATTTGCTCGCCATGCTTTGCAAATGATTCCGTGTCTAGTAAAACTCTTGAAATATTATACTTGCTCCTATGAGTGCCCAAACTGTGATGCAAAGAATGGCGATTCCTACATCACAAGCACAATAGCCCCCAAAGCATTGATGAAACATAGCTTAGCATCACCCTCCACAGTAGCTGATGTAATGACCAAAAAATATGTAGATGGTCTACCTTTGGCACGCCAGGAAAAAATATGGAAGCGTGAAGGGATAGAGCTATCCCGAGCAACATTAGCTAACTGGGTTATCCAGTGTGCACAGCGATGGTTGAAGCCACTCTACCGCCATATGAAACACACACTGCTCACCAGTAGTGTCATCTATGCCGATGAAACGGTGATTCAGGTTCTTAAGGAAGATGGAAAATCAGCCACTTCTGAATCTAGGATGTGGATATATGGTAGCGAATTGCGAGGTGGGCGAAGTATTCGGTGCTTTGAGTATCAGCCCGATCGCAAAGGCAAACATGCAGAGTGTTTTTTAAAGCGATATTCTGGATGTTTGGTGACAGATGGCTATGCTGGCTACAACAAAGTGCAGGGGGTAGCTCGATGCGGATGCTGGGCACACATGAGGCGTAAATGGCGAGACGCCATGCCCAAAGGTGCCACTATGGCAAACTCCAAGGCTGCTGTGGGGTACAATTACTGCAACAAATTATTTGCAGTAGAAAAAAAGTACGCAGACGAAATCTCTCTAATACGCAAATCCGCTCGGCAGGTGATGGTAGAACCATTGCTTGAAGAATATTTCCTATGGGTAAAAACATTAAATCCTACAGCTGGTAGTAAATTAGCTGAGGCAGTTACTTATGCCCTTAATCAAAAACCATATTTACTCCAGTTTTTAAATTATGGCGAAGTTGAGATTTCAAACAATTTTGCAGAAAATGCGATTCGACCTTTTACGATTGGACGAAAAAACTGGTTGTTTTGTGATACCGTGAAAGGCGCTGAGAGTAGCGCTATTGTTTATACTATGGTTGAGACCGCAAAAGCAAATGGCATAGAACCTTATGCTTATTTATTGCATGTTCTAAACAAAATGCCCTACTGTGACACTTCACCATCATCCAAACAACTAGAGGCTTTGATGCCTTGGAATTTTAAAATACAATAATATTGATACCCTCACTGATGAAAATATCAGTGGGGGTACTTCTTTAACAGGTGGTTATTAAGCGGTTAC
>CAMRAP010000231.1 GCA_947039985.1 uncultured Odoribacter sp. | reverse complement strand
TCTTTAGTTCCTTTATCTGAACCTGTTGTTTTCCAGTCAATATCAGAAGAAATTCTAGATTTTATGTCGCCATCATTGAAGTTACGATTGTCAGCAGTTCGATAGTTTTTACGATTTGCTAACTCTGCATCTGTTTGATTGCGGTAGCGTATTCTGCCTAAACTATCTTTTTCTGCTGCACTACCATCTTCATTTAATACAGGCGTTTTAAAAATATTACCACGGTATGGATTGAATTCTGCTACATCTTGAAACGATAAGGGTCTGTAAATATCCGAAACCCATTCGTTTACATTTCCAGCCATGTCATATAATCCAAAATCGTTAGGCCAAAATGACTTTACTGGCGCTGTATAATCCCAGCCGTCATTGGAAGAGCCTGCAACTCCCATATTGTCTCCTTTTCCCTTGGTAAAGTTTGCCATCATTCGTCCCATATGCTTCTTTTCTGGATTTCTAACCCATGTCCCATCCCAAGGATAAATGCGTGTGCCAGATATTCTTTCGTCAGTAGTCTTACCTATCAATCCATAAGCTGCATATTCCCACTCTGCTTCTGTTGGTAAGCGGTATGCCGGTAATAAAATCCCATCTTCTTTTCTGACATTTCTGGCTTCTTTGCTTGCCCCTTTATAATTGTTTAGAACCGTTCCTGTATATTGACCAGCAAGATAAGCTTCTGTATTAAAATTATTTTCGTCCTTTTGATTGTCTGGGTCGTGCGCGATCACTTTCATATTGATCAAAATTTGTTCGTTAACACGATCTGTACGCCAATCACAGTATTCTGTTGCTTGTTCCCAACTAACTCCAATAACTGGATATTCTGCATAGGCAGGAAAACGAAGATAATTAGTTACCATTGGCTCATTGTAAGCCAGTTGATTGCGCCAGCTTAGCGTGTCAGGAAGAGCTCTTTTATGTACCTCTGGATAGCTAACAAATACACGTTGTAGCCAAGACAGGTATTCCAGCCAGTCACTATTTCGAACTTCTGTTTCATCCATATAATATGAGGCAATTGATACTCGTGTAGGTACATTATCCCATTCGCCCATAACATCTTCTTGAGTTCGTCCCATAACAAAAGTTCCACCCGGTATAAAAAGTAATCCAGGTCCAGCTTCTTGACCTTTAACACTACCATATTCAAAACCTCCATTTGCAGGATCATTATAATTCCACCCAGTAGTTGTAGACGATTTTTTCCCTCCAAAAAGTCCTTTTATTTTCTGGCAAGAAGTTGTTGAACATAGGATGACACCAAGAGTTACCGCAATAAATAATCTATTTTTTCTCATGAACTTTTTTTTAGCTAAAATTATAGTCTGTGTAATACACAAACCACACAATTAATCGACAAATATAGAAAAATAAACGTTTATCTAAAAATGAAAGGCTTGTATTTTTGAGTTTTTTTGTATTTTTGACGAAGAAAACATATTGACAAGATTTAATCTTGTCATATATAGAGGTGTATTTAAATTATATTATTAATATAGAAACAGATGAAAATTAAAACTGGAATAGGGATTGATGTCCATCGCTTAGAAGTTGGCGAGGAATTTTGGCTAGGGGGTATAAAGCTTGAGCATGAGAAAGGCTGTGTTGCGCACTCAGATGGAGATGTGTTGATACACGCTGTTTGTGATGCTTTGTTAGGCGCAGCAGGATTGGGAGATATTGGAAAATATTTTCCAGACACCAGTCCTGCATATAAAGGTGTTGATAGTAAAATTTTATTAAAAGAGGTGAAGGGTTTACTTGTTGAAAAAGGGTATGTAATTAGCAATATTGATAGTGTTATATGCTTGCAGCAGCCTAAAATTCGTTTACTCATCGATGAAATGCGTCGTTGTTTAGCAAATATTCTAGATTTGGATATAGATGATATGTCAATTAAAGCAACGACTACTGAGTGTTTAGGTTTTGAAGGTCGAGAAGAGGGGGTTTCGGCTTATGCAACAGTATTATTATATAGGTCTTAATAGTTCGATGTGAAATACACCATGTCAGTTTAACACAATTGACTTGTTTTGTGGTAAATTTAACAAATCGTGCAATTGTTGTTGTGTTTTAATGTTTTACTTTATTTTTATTTTATTTAGTTAAATAAATGCTATATCTTTGCAGGGCTTGTAATTTTTTGAAAATAGGAGTCTAAACAAGGGGGTGACTTCTAAATATATTGTTAAAACTAAAATCCCTCTCCAAAAACAAATATTTATGAAAGTAATTTTTAACATTCTACTGATTATGCTAATTAGTACGTGTTTTGTAACAGCTCAAAATGTGAGTGTTACTGGTACTGTTACTTATGCAGAAGATGGAGAGCCAGTTATTGGTGCAACTGTTTCTGTAAAAGGAACGTCAATTGGTGTAGCAACCGATATTGAGGGGAAATTTAAATTAAATATTCCTTCGAGTGCAAAAATCTTAACCTTTTCGTATATCAGTATGGAAACTAAAGACTTAGCTGTAAAAAAAGTAATGGATGTCAAAATGCAGACTTCGTCTGAACAACTTGAGGAGGTTATGGTTGTTGCTTATGGTACGGCTAAAAAATCATCATTTACAGGTTCGGCTGCTGTGGTTAAAGAGGAAGACTTGATGAAGCGTCAAACTTCTAATATTACTCAAGCCTTGGCGGGACAGGTTGCAGGTGTTCAAGTACAAAGTAGTAACGGACAGCCAGGTAGTGATGCTACGATTCGTATTCGTGGTATTGGTTCAATGGCAGCAGATAACAAACCATTATATGTTGTAGATGGAGTGCCTTTTGATGGTGAGCTATCATCTATAAACTCATCTGATATTGCCTCTATGACAGTATTAAAGGATGCTGCATCAAATGCTTTATATGGTGCTCGTGGTGCAAATGGTGTTATCATCGTTGAGACAAAAAAAGGTACA
>CAMRAP010000230.1 GCA_947039985.1 uncultured Odoribacter sp. | reverse complement strand
CTGAGAATAAACCAGAAAATTTAGAGTCTGAGCACGAAGGTGACAAATTAGCAACTAAGATCATAAACGGTGTCCGTGACCTCTTCAATCCCAAGGAATCAGAAAAGAAACCGGAACAAGCTCCAGAACTAGATCCATCCACCGAGCTCGAACCAATTCCAGCGAATAATCAAATCCCTAAAACAATACCAATGAATAAATTTGGAAAAATCAACTCAGTACTTGGCGTGGATACGCTAGAGAGTACTGACAAAAAAGGTGTGTATCTAAATGAAGCAGCTCTTCAAAAGATTAACGACATCTTAACTGAAGGTGAAAAACACAAAGTAGATCACGATTCAGTAGTAGCAAAAATGGATCTCCTACATCCAGACATCAAAACCGCTGAAGGACTTGAAGGAAAATTCACAGCCTTGCAAACAAAATTGGCAAACATGCCAAGTGTAGCTCCATCAGGTGCAATTGGTGACAACCCTAGTGGCAAAAAGGATGATGGTATAGATCACGAAACCTTGAATAGTCTTGATCACATGAAAGAAGACGAAAACGATTAAACTAACCTAATAAACTATATAATATGGTACAAGCATCAGAAATTGTAAAAGCATACGGAGCGTATTACCTCAATGCAGGTCAAAACGAAAAACGCATCCTTAGACTCCTAACACAAGGAGCTGTTACTCCTGAGTCTATGACAAAAATCAAGACAAAGGATACGATCTATAGATTGGCTCAAGTCACTCTAGGAAACATCATCCAACCTTTTCGCAAGGGATTTCACGCCAAAGGAGATGTAACATTCACCCCTAACGAAATTAGATTATTTCACATCAAGGTCGATGCAGATATCTCTCCTGATGATGTTGAAGACACTTGGTTAGGCTTTCTAGCTGGTCAAGATTTAGCACGTAAAGATTGGCCACTAGTTAAGTATGTGATTGAAAATTTGTATATCCCTCAAATCCATGGCGACCTTGAAAATTATGCTTACTTCAACGGCGTATATAAAGCACCTGTAGATGGTCAACCAACTGATCCGAAAGATTGTATGGATGGATTAAAAATCCAACTTCAAAGAGGTGTAGACGCAACAGTAAATCCAATGAATCACATCGCAAGTGTGGCAGAACTTAATCCAGCATCAATCTTTGATCAAATAGAAGCTTTTGATGATGCGATTGGAGAGACTCTTGGAGGAGCATACGAAAACACAAAGATGACCATCTTTGTTTCACCTGCTATGCTAAAAGCATACAAGCGCGACAAGCGTTCTCAAGGTTTCTATGATCCACAGTCGGGTAAAGATATCAATAACAATATAGATTTCAGTCCTCGTGATGTAGTTGCTTTACCATCCATGATAGGATATAAATACGCATTTGCAACGCCTACAAGTAATCTACTTCACTTAACTAAGCGTGGCGAAGGAAAAGCAAAGATCAAACTAGAAGAAAGTAAGCGTGAAGTTATAATGCTTACCGACTGGTGGGAAGCTGTTGGTTTCGGTTGTAATTCAGTTGTTTGGACTAATCAACCCAAAACAGCCTAAAGCATAATATGAACCACCTGCCTCTCTAACAAGGGGCAGGTATAATAAAAAAAGATATGGAATTTGAAGATTTAAAAAACTTAGGCGCTACGGACAACATGGGAGGTCTAAAGCAGAAAATATATTTTGCACGCTACAAAGACATTGCCAAGTGGCCATTAAAACCAAAGGCAGATGCTGAAGGTATGGTATTTGCAAAAATGGGTGAACTCTCTGGAGATATTGGCATGGCTGTTGAAAAAAAAATGTACTTCTTTCAGATGACCCCTGACGAAGGGAAGTTAGACATTGAGGGTGTTGGTGAGCTATGTGGGAAATCATTTCTTATGAAACTTCGCATATACAAACACATGCTAGGTGGTGATCTATTAGCATTTGTAAATATGGCTAAAAACGAAGATATGGTGTTTATTGCTCCCGATAGCAATGGAAATTTATTCATACTTGGTGACGAAGATAGGCCTGCCGTACTTGATTCTATCGACGGAATGACAACAGGTCAGAAAGCAGAAGAACGCCCTGGAGCGGGAATGGTATTTAAGTTCAATACGGCAAACGTCTACAAATACACTGGTACTATTCCAACAGAACCCCCAGTTGCACCTGTACAAGCAGAAGCGCAACAAAAATCAGTACCAGCAGGAAAAAACATTCCTAAACCTCCTGGAGCATAATGGACCAAAAGGATAAAATAAAGGAGTGGTTAGATTCGGAAAGGAACTATGAAGATGGAGTTTATCTATACAATAAGTACGGTAAGAATCTCCAACTAAAAAAACTCTTCCCGAATAGACAAACTAGGTATGCCGATAAATTAACCTACGAGCTTGGTAAACTCGTAGGCATTGGTATAACTGAGCTAGCGCAATCAGCAGAAACGACTGAAATTTCAATTGTAGCAACGAAAGTTGATACTAAGGAAGAGAATAGCAACAAGAATAAACGGCAACGAAAAGCAGCAGAACAGAATAAAAAGAACCTCCATCCAGCAGGTGAAGCTTATCCTCCCATTTTGCAAAGAGTGATTGCTGAATACTCAGGACTCTACAATGATCGTGGAGTACTCAAAAGGCAACAAAATGCTATTCCAGATGAAAACACTGCTGAGAATGTAGAGAATCGCCGTACTATCATTGAGTTAATAGAAGCCATATCTCAACGCCTAGAGGTTCTATATAGAGCTAAAAACACGTATTTAGAAACCTTAACGGTTCCCGACGAAAATACCCTGTGGCCATCTGCTGAAACCAAAGCAGCTCAAGTACCAGAAACCGTAGAATCGCTAACAAAAAAGCGCAACAACCTCCGCAGTGGTATCACTAAGATCAGTAATGCCCTAGAGTACCAAAGCACAAGAAAGGAGAAAAAACCAAATCC
>CAMRAP010000229.1 GCA_947039985.1 uncultured Odoribacter sp. | reverse complement strand
AAAAGAGGTCGTGAGATGGCAATTCGTAAAATCAATGGGGCAAGATTGATCGATATTGCTCGCATATTTGTAAGACACTACTTTGTGTTGTTGGGCATTGCTGCTTTGATTGCTTTCCCTGCTCTCTATCTAGGTGTACTGACTTGGTTGGAAAACTACACCTATCGAGTGTCTATAACTCCATTCCCATTTATAGCCATTTTTGTACTGCTGTTTGCCATTGTGCTACTAACGATAGGTTCACAACTACTAAAAATAATGCGTGTTAATCCTGTGGAAAAGCTAAAGAGTGAGTGATAAAAGTAAAACTACTTAGCACGGTACTTGCTGTCCTTTAGGATGGTAAGTACTTTTTCTTTGATTGCACCTTGGATAATGATTTCACCATCTTTTACAGAACCACCGACACCACATTTGTTTTTCAATAGCTTGGAAAGCTCTTTTAAATCATCTTCCGTACCGATAAAACCTTGTATTAAGGTCACGACCTTTCCTTTGCGTTGTTTGGTATCTAGGGTGACACGCAAATTTTGTTTCTCAGGAGCTAAGGTATCCATTTCCTCTTCTTGCTCATATTCATAGCTAAAATTTGGATTAGTGGAATATACAACGTCTACTCTGTTCTTTTTATCATTTTTCATCTGTATTTGTTTTAGTTCCTTTCTAAATAGAGATACAAATATAGGAGTTTTTGTTTAATTATATCTAAAACGATGGATTATGCAAAAAAAGGAAGTAATTTTGTGCCCTTTAAAATTGGTAAATTGGCTATGAAAACACCAGAAGTTAAATGCTTACCAAAGCGAATGATTTGAATAGGGGTGTTCCATATAACGAAAAAACAGGTGATAAGCGTATGAATAAAATTCTAAATAAAACGTATTTTTCAGAGAAAGTAGTACAGTTTGTGGTAGAAGCTCCTATAATTGCTCGGGCTAGAAAGCCGGGTAATTTTATCATTCTGCGTGTGGGCGAAAAGGGCGAAAGAATACCTTTAACGATTTCTGATGCAGATACAAAAAAGGGTACAATAACTCTTGTTGTGCAAAAAATGGGTGCTTCTTCAAGCAAACTATGTGATCTGAATGAAGGTGATTATATCACTGATTTAGTTGGTCCATTGGGGAAGCCTACACATATTGAAAAAGTGGGCACTGTTTTAGCTTGTGGTGGAGGTGTTGGAGTAGCTCCATTGTTACCTATTATCCGTGCGTTGAAAGAAAAAGGGAATAGAGTGATAAGCGTACTGGCTGCTCGTACAAAGGATTTGATTATTTTAGAAGATCAGGTTCGAAAATATTCAGACGAGCTGATTATTATGACTGACGATGGTAGTTATGGTAAACAAGGCGTTGTGACTGTTGGAATGGAAGAGGTGATACAGCGTGAAAAGGTGGATTTATGTGTAACCATAGGTCCTGCTATTATGATGAAATACTGTTCGCTATTGACAAAAAAATATGAAATACCAACCATTGCTAGTTTAAATGCTATTATGGTAGATGGTACTGGAATGTGTGGTGCTTGTCGTGTAACAGTGGGAGGGAAGACCAAATTTACTTGTGTAGATGGACCAGAATTTGACGCACATGAGATCGATTACGATGAAATGTTGTTACGTCTAGGTGGATTGAAGAGTGAAGAGGGGCAGAAGATGGATCAATTTGTCAGTCAGGCTGAGTGTATTTTAAGTGATAGAAACACAGCATGGCGCAGTGATTTGCGTAAAGCACTACCTGCTAAGGAGCGCACAATGATTGAGCGAGTGAAAATGCCAGAGCGTGAAGCTGCTGAACGAATTACTAGTCAACGTTTGGAAGTGAATACTGGATTGACAAAAGAGATGGCAATTTTGGAAGCCAAACGTTGTCAAGATTGTGCCAATCCAACTTGTATCGAAGGATGTCCAGTGAGTATTGATATACCTGGATTTATTAAAAATATAGAGCGTGGAGAGTTTTTAGAAGCGGCTGCAACCTTAAAAAATACGAGTGCTTTACCAGCTGTTTGTGGTCGAGTATGTCCACAGGAAAAACAGTGTGAGGCTAAATGTTTCTATCCCTTGAAGATGAAAAAGACACCAGTTGCGATTGGTCACTTGGAACGATTTGCTGCCGATTATGAGCGTGAGTCAGGACAGATCACTGTGCCCAAAGTTGCCACTTCTAATGGGGTTAAAATAGCTGTTGTTGGTTCAGGTCCATCTGGACTCTCTTTTGCAGGAGATATGGTGAAGCGTGGCTATAAAGTTACTGTTTTTGAAGCTCTACATGAGATTGGTGGGGTATTGAAATATGGTATTCCAGAGTTTCGTCTACCTAACAAAGTGGTGGATGTAGAGATTGATAACCTACGAAAAATGGGTGTTCAGTTTGTCACAAACTTTATTGTAGGTATGACATCAAGCATAGAAGATCTAAAGGCAGAAGGTTTTCAAGGTTTTTATGTGGCTTCGGGAGCAGGTTTACCAAATTTTATGAATATTCCAGGAGAAAATGCAAATGGTGTACTCTCTTCTAATGAATATTTGACTCGTGTCAATTTGATGGGAGCAGATGATGAACTTTCAGATACCCCCGTTTTTCGAGGAAAAAATGTAGTAGTTGTAGGGGGAGGAAATACAGCGATGGATTCGGTGCGTACGGCAAAACGTTTGGGAGCAGAACGAGCAATGATCGTATATCGTCGTAGTGAGGAGGAGATGCCTGCCCGATTGGAAGAGGTGCATCACGCTAAAGAGGAGGGATGTGAGTTTATTACCTTGACAAACCCTATAGAGTATATTGCAGACGAAAAAGGACGAGTACAACAAGTGCGTGTTCTGCGTATGGAATTGGGTGAGCCTGATGCAAGTGGTCGTCGTCGTCCTGTACCTATGGAGAACAGCGAATATCTAATAGATGCCGATGTGGTGGTAGTTGCCGTTGGTGTAGCTCCTAATCCCATT
>CAMRAP010000228.1 GCA_947039985.1 uncultured Odoribacter sp. | reverse complement strand
CTAATGATGGATTTATAGACAGTAAAGGTTCTGTTACGACTTCTGTTGACGTAGCCTCTAATTCTTCGGGGGGATTTATTGATAAGGAGGATTCTGCTACGGTTGTTGATCCGTCTAAGGGGTCGCCAATTACAAAAAAAGAGATTGAATTCATGAACTTTGGGCCAAAGAATGATTTGCCAATTAGTATTCTGAAGAAAATCATGGATAATACGATTGTTGCGAGTAATATCTGTTTCTTGGCTAAAATTGCTTATGGGGATGGGCTGATGGTGGCTCGTAAGGTGTTAGGTGCAAATGGGGAGATTGAGTTAAAGGAGATTTTACCCAGTGATGCTAATGCTGCTCTTATTTTTGAGTTTATTGAAAATAGTAATTATGGGCGGGTGATGCAGGAGATTGCTAATGATATGGTTGTTTTTAATGATTCGTTTGTAGAGCTTGCGCTAGGTCGTAGGGCTAAAGCGGGTGATAAAGCTGTTGTTGCTCAAGTGAGGCACAGGGATATGTGTTCGAGCCGGATTAGTAAGCAAAATGATCTTGGGGTAATTGAGTACCATGGGTTGTCGGGTAAGTGGAATGAGGGTAATCCAGATGATCTTATTGTAACGCATTTGCTTGATAGGCAATCGCCTTTGTATGATTTGAGGGTGCGTTGTGGGTTGGTAATTAATCCTGATACAGCGGAGCAAAAAGCTACTGAGTTTGAAAATCAATATATGCTGTCGCTTAATCTTCCTGTTCCAGGGCGATTTTATTATAATCGACCTTTTTGGTGGTCGATATTTGTGGATTGGTACGATTTCTCTTGTAATATTCCGAAGTTTAAGAAAGCGTTGCTTCAAAATCAGATGGTATTGAAGTATCATATATCAATACATGAAGAATTTTGGTTTAAATTATATGAAGCGAAAGGTATTGCTAGCACTGATATAGAAAAACAAGATCTTTGCCAAACAGCTTTTTTGACTCAATTGAATGATTTTTTATCGGGAGCTGAGAATGCAGGGAAAAGTTTTGTTTCGCACTTTTCTTATGATAAAGTAAATGGTTTTGAAAAGAATGATATCGTTATTAAGCCCTTAGAATCCTTTATTAAGGGTGGTGAGTATATCCAAGACAGTGAGGAGGCTACAAATATTATTTGTAATACGATGAGTGTACACCCATCGTTGAAGGGTGCGACTCCAGGTAAGGGTAAGTCGATATCGGGTACTGAAGCTCGAGAGCTTTTTATTATTTCGAACTCGATGGCAAAGGATATCCGCGATATGATGTTGTTGCCTTTGTATATGGCAAAAGCGATTAATGAGTGGGATAAGGATATCTTTTTCTTTGTGAAGAATGTGGAGCTTACCACATTGGATAAGGGTACAGGTGCGACAAAAAATATAGGAGGTGAAAAAGTCTAATGTATGGGATTAATAAATGATATCAATGAGCTTCGGGAAACGGTTAAGATTAGTGTAGATGATGCTTTGTATAAAACGCTGAGACCATATATTGCAGATGCAACGGATCGGTTTATTCGTTTTTATTTGGGCGATACGTTGGTTGATAAATTGGAAAATAATCTTTCGTTGGAGGGTGATTTATCTGTTTTAAGATTGCGTGTAAGAAGGGCACTTGGCCCATTTTCTGTGGCATTGGCTACGCACGAACTTGGGATACTTATTGGTGAGAGTGGGCATACGGTTGCAAAGACCGAAACGCGCGTTGCTGCATCTGATAATAAAGTTGATTTGTCTTGTGCCAATATGATGAGCCGTGGATGGGCAGCCCTTGATGGTGCGTTGGCGTATGTGGCTGCTAAGGATATGCACTTTATGGATGGTCGCTATTTTGCAGCTAAACGATCCATTTGGATACAAAGTGTATCGGGTTTTGAAAACTATGGATTGATAGATATCGGGGGTAGTAATCTTACTTATGATTATTTTCGAATGGATTTGCTTCGTGCCGAAAATGAAATTAAGAATTTGTTGCCTGCTGGTTTGTTTGTGCTGTTGGAGAATATGATTTGTGATAATAGTATAGACCAGGGCGGTGATGCACAAATTGAGCTTGTGCGTAAAGTTAGGATGCTGTTAGCGGCATTGGTTGTGGCTGGAGGCGTAAGGAGTTCGGGCACTCTTCCTTTTGATATGAAGTGGGCGTATGTGCCTACGATGCTTTATAAAAGGGGTGATCTTGTAAATTATTATGTAACGGTGGCTAAAGATTTGCGAGATGAAATAAAGGATTTTGTGTTGGCGAATGGTGAAGAACTGGACGTTCCTCGTAGTGAAGGGCTTCAGTTTAATGGGGCAGATAAAAAAATATTTGTAGGATGATACGTATTGATATTGGTAATTTGGAACTTTCTGTTCCAAGCGAATGGAATGAGTTAACGGTTGGGCAACTGTTATTCCTGCATGGAATGGTTACTGGAAATGTGAGCGTACAGGAGGTTAAGATTAAAATGCTCTTGTATTGCCTTGATGCTAATGTTTGCAGTTCTCGTTTGGTTCGAGGTGATTGGTATGCGATTGAGATTAAAGGGCGTGTTTTCCACTTGTCTAAATCTGAGGTAGTTGAGTTGACAGCATTGTTTGATTTTTTGTTTGCTGTTAATGAGGCAGGAGATGCTGTTTTTAATATACAGTTGACAAAGAATCCTTTTCCAACTGTGGAGATTAATGAGGTTAAATATAGTGGACCATCGGATGGGTTGGTAGACTTGAGCTATGGACAATTTATTATGCTGCAAACAGTGCAGTCTATGATGTTATCTGATTTTGGGTATATAGATAGATTTTTAGCTGTGATCTATAAACAGGGGGCGTTTGTGGCTTGTGAAGATGGTGAGGGTGCAGTGTTTAAGTCGTTGGATGAAAGTGTTAAGGGGGTTATGTTTTGGTGGTATTTGGGGTGCATGAATTTTATTTCGGATAAGTTTAGTAATGTGTTTGGTG
>CAMRAP010000227.1 GCA_947039985.1 uncultured Odoribacter sp. | reverse complement strand
CTTATAGTCCTTACCATAATTCAACTCTTTCATCAATTTGGTTGGAGCATTTCGTAAATGTATCGGAATTGAAACATTACCCGTGCGTTTTACCAAAGACATCGCTTCATTAATGGCCAAATAGGCAGAATTACTTTTGGGTGATGTTGCTAAATAAATCACACATTGAGACAAGGGTATTCTAGCCTCGGGCATTCCTATTTTGTGTACAATCTCAAAGCAGGTGTTTGCCAACAGCATTGCATTAGGATTTGCAAGTCCAATATCCTCAGAAGCCGACACCAATAAACGACGAGCAATAAATTTTGGATTCTCCCCCCCCTCTAACATTCGAGCCATATAATACAATGCGGCGTCTGGATGACTACCCCTTATGGATTTTATCATGGCTGAAACGATATCGTAATGTTGCTCACCATCCTTGTCGTACATCAAAGGATTTTCATGCAATTCCCTCTTTACCATTTCATTGTCTATCACAATCTCCTCGCCCGACTGTGCATTGACAACCAATTCAAGTATATTCAATAGTTTCCGAGCATCCCCTCCACTGAAGGAAATCAGGGCCTCTTTCTCTTTAACAATAATCTTTTTTTCTTTGAGATCATAGTCTTTAGAGATAGCTATATCTATCAAACGCTCAAGATCTGATTTCTCTTGCTCTTTCAGCACATACACCTGACAGCGGGACAATAAAGGCGAAATAATCTCAAACGATGGATTTTCTGTCGTTGCACCAATCAGTGTCACCGTCCCTTTTTCAACTGCTGCCAACAATGAATCTTGCTGTGATTTTGAAAAGCGATGAATTTCATCTATAAAAAGAATCGGGTTTGGAGTGTTAAAAAAACGCTGACTCTCCGCTTTTTGTATTACCTCCCGAACATCCTTCACTCCCGAACTGACAGCACTTAACATATAAAATGGACGATCTAACTGCTCCGAAATAATCATGGCTAAGGTGGTTTTTCCAACCCCCGGAGGTCCCCACAAAATAAAAGAAGCAATCACGCCAGAATCTATCATCTTGCGTAATACTTTCCCTTTTCCGACTAAATGCTGTTGACCTATATAATCATCTAAGGACTTAGGTCGTAATCGTTCTGCTAATGGCTCGTTTCCCATAAATTAAATAATTGGTCTTCTAATAATTTTACTTGTCCTCTTATAGTATCTTCCAACCTTTATCTTTCATAATCTCTACAGCACAAGCATCGGCACCTGGATTATCGTGGAATCCAATTATGCTAGGCAGTGCAGGAGGAGGACCGACCATTTTTGTCGCTGCAATTTTAGATATCGGTAATCGTTCAAATAACGTATTAAGTACATCAACCTCCAATTTATTAGAAAAGCAACATAAATGGTCAATATGGCAATCCTCACTGATTATCAAATTCACTAATTCGTTGTAAGTACATATCAACACATTGAGATTTTTATTAGTCGAGAAATCTAGAGTGTTAAATTTGTTGTGCTGTACGAAGAAAGTGGAAAGAGCTGGAAAAAGAGTTGCATCAAAACTTGTAAGTGGAATATGGAATAACAGAATATCAGTAAGATTTTCCATTCTCGTCCATTCGATAGATGAAAGCTTAGCATTCACATTAATAGATATTTTTTTCAGTGCAACATTTTCTTTTAAAGAGAGTTCTGTCAGAGCAGTAGCCTGTAAACTCAACTCTTCCAACTCTTTATTTTTAGTTAAGTCAAGAGAAGTAAACGAAGTATCTCCAGAAATACTCAATCTTTTCAGTGCAATGTTTTCTTTTAAATCGAGTGCTGTTAGGGCAGTAGCGTTTAAATTCAGATCTTCCAACTCTTTATTCAAGTCAATAGAAGTAAGTTTTGGGTTAGTGTAGCATAATAAGCTTTTCAATTTAGTGCACTTACTTACATTTAAAGTCTCCAAATCTGGGTAATTCCCAATATTCAGGGTTTCTACATTAGGACACTTAGAGAAATCTAAAGACACTGTGTTGTGAAAGCTATTTAGTATTAAATCCTTCATTAGCGGACAACTCCCCACTTGAAGCTCAGTCAAACGTCCAGTTACCCCTGATACGTTTAGTAGAGTTAATTCTTCACCCCAAATCTTTATATTGAAATCACCACTACTTTTATAGAAATATACAGTACCCGCACCTTCCAAATTAGCCTTCTTTTCAACTGTACCATCTCCCCAATCAACAGCAAAACGTCCATTTGCACTAATTGTTACGTAACTTGCATATGAATCGCCTACATGTGCATTTACTTTAAATTGGATAGTATTATCCTCTGTCAATATCGGTATTTCAAAATCATCCATTGATTTTTCATCGTCATCATTACACGATATGATACTTGCAACAAACAGAATAACAAATATTATTTTTAAAAAGCCTTTTATTTTCATACGATTTATTATTTAGTTTTTTTAAAATTGCACAGGACACTTATTTCTAGTTCTCAACCAAAACAAAGATAGATAAAAAGCTGTATCAAAAAATATTTCAAACACTTTTTTTGTCTTCGACGGAGACAAGCTGTAAATCTTTAAATCAAGCTTTAAAAAGCTTGACCAAGCTTGCTGAAATTTAACATATACAGCAAGACTCATTGTATGTAATTAACAGACAGTAAATTAATAGAAGTTACCAGTACGGATTAAAACCGTATTAAACTTATAGTGGTTCAATGTACTATTCTTGTGTATGGAATTATGTAGGCAGAAATAGCCCATACTACCCAACGGATGAATACTTTCAAATTTGCTGATTACATGTTAATAGAACTCTTGAGGCTAAGACAGCCTTTCGACACTGTCTTTTGTATGTCTTAGCTTCAATTTTTACTTTCGACAGCTGCCGAGAGGAACTCTTAGCCTCAAGAGTTGTTGTCGACGGTGTCGAAAGCCTTCCTTAGTCTCAAGATATACTAATGAGCAAGTTTTTTATATTTAAATTTTCGTTT
>CAMRAP010000226.1 GCA_947039985.1 uncultured Odoribacter sp. | reverse complement strand
AGCAAAAAATGCACAAGGTGTTATGCCATCAATCTCTATCTTAGAGATTGTACCGAACAACCTACTGTTGGTGAAAATGATCCCCGTAAAAGGCGAACAAGCTGTTCTACTTCAAATGCGCGAAATTGGAGGCGTGGCAACAGACTTTGCCGTTAAATCCGATAAAATAGCCATCAAGAAGGTTGAGCAATGCGATGTATTGGGCGATCCTATTCAAGTAGGTGCTAAAATAGCATTTAATCCATGGGAGAATAAATTTATTAAAATAGCTTGGTAAGTTAGATTGCAACTCTATTTTGATTTAAAGAAAAGTATAAAGGGCTTCATTTGTCGTGCACGACAAATGAAGCCCTTTATTGTAGGGTTATAATCTACAGCCCTTGTTTGCTCAAAATTTGAAACGTTCTTATGATTTATCACTTAGGTAAAGAACAAAATTGAAGTTCCTCTTCAAATATTTCAAATTCATCTTCCCACATAGATTCGTTCATCAAGAAGGATTTATATTGTCCGTATAAAGAATGTTTTAAGATAAATGTAGAAACAGCAGCTGAATAAGCCATCTTTTTAGTCCCTTTACGCATTATATCTTTTATCCTTTGTAGAAAATATACTATATCAGTATCCTTCCACGGACCTATATCTTTCAAAGTTTTTCCAATTTCACTTAACAATCGAACCCTTGGATTATTTATATATACCTGATTGTTCAAATCAAGTGTTTCAATTGTACTATTTCCCTTGGCATTTTTATAACACAGCAAACCATTTTGAAAAAATAAATAATCCTTTGGGTTATCAAACAACGGATTAAGGATATCTATATTGTTAGGATCTATATTACTTTTATGTCGATTACAGTGGTTAAGCGAAGGTAATAAATTACCCCATTCAACTACTCTTTTAGCGTATGGCACTTTAGGACAGAAATGATCGATTTGCATATCTTTTCCTTCTTCTTTCAAACGAACCTCTGAGTAAGCACATTTTCCATATGCAATTTCAAAAACAGCATCTTTAATATACCGTTTTTGCCAAACAGGATCTTTTTTGTTGTTTTCAAATTGTTCAATAAGAGCTAATTCCTTTTCTGGTGTTAGTTCTGCGGGTTTATTTGGCAGATTTAATTTAATCATACTTGTTGTCGCTAATACCCTCAATCTGCATTTCAATTAATTCTCTATCAATGCTATTCGGATGTAATATATTTTTCAATTCTTCAAAAACACTATTGGCTTTGCTTTCATCTCCTTTTTGCAGCGATTTTTGCAGCTGATCAATTAATTCTGTATATCTATCAGAGCGAATATCGCTTCCTAATTGCATAAGCTCACGAAGTATTTCTTCTACAGTCCATCCCTGAAAAGAAGTGTCAGGATAATGAGCTATATTTATTCCATCACCTTTCTTTGAAAGAACATATAGATTAATTTTCTCCATAGACTGCACTAATAAAGGGCTATGAGTTGTTACGATGAACTGTGTCATAGGAAACATTTTGCACAATTCTGCTAATATAACACGTTGCCAGGATGGATGGAGGTGCATATCAATTTCATCGACTAACAGAATAGCAGGTTCATGGAATGGGTTATCCGATTTTGGATATCTATCAGTCATTTTTTTGCAAAAATCAAAAATCCATGAAAACATACACTGATATCCATATCCCAATTCACTTAATCTATACTTCCCATTATTAGTAACAAAAAGGACAAAACTATTTTGATTTTCATCAAATCCTATCTCAATGTCTTTGACATCTGAAAATAGTGAGGAATGGCGAATAAGATTACGTACCCTTTCATATTTTTCACTGGCTCCAGGTCTCTGGTGATTCCTTGCTGTATCTAATTGCATTATCCAAGATTCAATATCTATAAGTCGATTATCATCAAAAAATAAAGATTCGCTATTTAATTGATTCTCTATTCGTTTTGAGCCAATTTTAGAATGTCTATTCGTTCCATAGGCATCTATTTTAACGTTGATTAAATCCAAAATTGGTTCTATATAATTTATCTTCTGGTTGTATCCATATTTAGTGCGAGCTTCAAAACCCTCAACAGCGTTCGGTGTATGGGGCGTTTTTGTGGTATATCGAATTAATTCTTTGAATGTTGATTTGTTGATTGTTTCCTTCAATGCGGTTGTCTTAAAAAATCCACACTCAACGTCATATTGTTTCTGGCAGTTATACCTTTCAATAACACGAGGCTTACACATTTGAATTTTAGTCAAATCAGGAGATATTATATTATCCCCAACAGAAATGTCCATGTTTACAAAAAGACCTTCAACTTTATCAGTCGAGAAATCAGTTGAGAAATCAGTCGAGAATTTGACATTCTTTACATCGTCTAATATTGGCTCTAAATTGGCAATAGCTTTTAATACATTCGTTTTTCCTGTACCATTATCTCCCAATATCACTGTACACTGAGTCAGTTTTGTCATGTTTTCATCCTTGCAAAACCAAAATGTATTTTCACCTCCAAAACACTTATAGTCTTTAAGCATCAAAGAGCGAATATAGATAGGTAAATTATCTGTCAGCATAGTCGAATTTCTTACATTGTTTTCGCAAATATAAGCTAAAACTAGGATATGACACTCGGAAATATTCATTTCTTTTATTTTTTTATGTGTAACCCAAATTATAAATCCTGTAAAAGGCGAACAAGCTGTTCTACTTCAAATGCATGAGATTGGAGGCGTGGCAACAGACTTTGCCGTAAAATCCGATAAAATAGCTTGGTAAGTTAATTTGTAAATCTATTTTGATTTAAAGAAAAGTATAAAGGGCTTCATTTGTCGTGCACGACAAATGAAGCCCTTTATTGTAGGTTATAATACCCTAACCCCTTTATTTTGTTATTTGATTGTTTTAGACTCAATCAACAAATCATACGCCTTTATTTGTTCTGTGCAAATACGCATGGTTATATCTTTTAATTCTTCTGTTTTCTGTAGCATATACTCAT
>CAMRAP010000225.1 GCA_947039985.1 uncultured Odoribacter sp. | reverse complement strand
CACACAATTAATAGAAATAAATTAAAAATATTTATTGACTTAATAGATTGAATTAGTGGTACTAAAAAAGGGGAGCATTATAATCAAGCATCCGATTATTTTTCAGGATCAGCCACCTCTTTACCCTCTAAGGCAATAGGCATAGGCTTTGTTACTTCTCCTGTGTATATGCTCAAATGTGGGAAAGGTATTTCGATGCCTTGTGCATCAAAGACTTTCTTGACACGGCGGCGAAACTCTCGACTAATTCCCCATTGCTCGCCAGATTTAGTGGTGAGTTTCACTTTTAAAACAACAGCACTATCGCCAAAAGAATCGAGTCCTAGTAAAGTCACTGCTAGCATTTGATCTTTCCAATCCTTGTCTGCCATCATCTCGTCTCCAATTTGTTTTAAGACCTCATTGACAGTATCTGTATCCTCTTTGTAGGCTACGCCTATATCAACAATAATGGCAGACCAGCCTTTTGTCATATTGGACATGCTATTGATTTTTCCATTTTGAAAGATATGCACAATACCTGAAACATCTCGAAGAGTGGTGGTGCGCATCTCTATTTTTTCTACAGTTCCTGTTGTTCCATTGATAATAGCTACATCTCCTGTACGAATTTGATCTTCAAGCAGAATAAAAAAACCAGAAATAAAATCTCGAACTAACTCTTGAGCACCAAAACCGACAGCCAAACCCACGATTCCTGCACTGGCAAGAACGGGAGCAATGTTAAGATCAAATTTACTAAGTAGTGTTAGTATAAAAATAGTCCATAAGAAAATTTTGCCAACGCTAAGAATGATGCCTGATAAGGTTTCTATCCGCTTTATCCTTTCATGGTCATTTATGTTACTATGGTGGTGTGTTGACATCTTTTTTAGTCTTGCTACAATAAAGGTTAAGAAGCGCAAGAGAGCAATAAATATAAAGATGAGAAATGCAATGGAGGGGAGCTTTGTAAGCATCCAGTTTAAAGAACGTTTGAGGAGTTTATTCCAAAATTGCTTGTCGACTAATTGTTTTAGATTGTTTTCCGCAATGGAATCACTCAACACTTGGAGCTGGGTGTACTCTTTATTCGTATCCAGTTTTTCATTGGCTGTTTGATGCTCTTTTTCTTCCACTAATTTGAGGAAATTTATTTGAGCTTGGCAGGGTATTATACCTAGCAATAAAAAGTAAATAAATAGAATTCTGTGCATCGTTTTTCCAAATATACGAAAACGGAAAGCATTAGGTTTTGCAGAAAACAATAAAATAGAGAAGTGATTCATACTGTTGAATTGATGAGAGGAATAATAATCTTCACAAAAGTAGAGATTTACTTACAATTTTGCAAATAACAAGTTTTGGTTTTTTTTTGAGTATACACTTGCGAAGTACTGATGATTCCTTATCTTTATCGCACATTAAAGTGTAGAACTTACTTATTTATCTATGAGTCAAGAGGCAAAAATTATTGAAAAACAAGATGTTGTTATTCGTTTCTCTGGGGATTCTGGAGATGGAATGCAATTGACAGGGCAGCAGTTTTCAGATACGGCGGCTTTATTTGGGAATGATGTGGTAACGTTTCCGGACTATCCAGCAGAGATACGTGCTCCGCAAGGAACTGTTGGTGGAGTATCTGGTTTTCAGGTGCATATCGGAAATGAAGAGATCACTACTCCTGGAGATTATGCGGATGTTCTAGTGGCAATGAATCCTGCAGCATTAAAAGCAAATTTACAATGGGCAAAGAAGGCGGCAACGATCATCGTAGATGTAAGTGCTTTCACTGAAAAAAACATTGCAAAAGCAGGATATTCATCCAATCCCTTGGAAGATGATAGTTTAGTTGATTATAATATAGTATCTGTAAAGATCACAGAATTAACGGTGGAGTCATTGAAAGAGAGCGGACTAGACCAGAAAGCTATACTTCGTTGCAAGAATATGTTTGCATTGGGTATGATTTATTGGATGTTTGAAGAGTCTGTTGAACATACAGAGGCTTTTTTTGATATTAAATTTGGTCATATACCTTTTGTGGCTTCGTCGAATAAGTTGGTGTTAAGAGCTGGGTATAACTATGCTTCTAATATACATGCTCTGGGAGTTCATTACAGAGTGGCACCAGCTCATATTAGGAAAGGAATCTATCGTACGATTACTGGAAATAGGGCTACGGCTTGGGGACTCTTGGCTGTAGCTGAGAAAGTAGGATTACCTTTATTTTGTGGTTCTTATCCAATAACTCCAGCTACTGAAATTTTTCAAGAATTGGCTTTGAGGCGTGATCTTGGAGCAAAGACTTATCAAGCAGAGGATGAAATTGCTGGTATTTGTACGGCTATAGGTGCAAGCTATGCCGGAAATTTTGCTTGTACCACGACTTCTGGTCCTGGATTGGCTTTAAAAACGGAAGCTTGTGGATTGGCCGTGATGGCTGAATTGCCTTTGGTGATTGTGAATGTTCAGCGTGGGGGACCCTCAACTGGTCTACCAACAAAAACAGAACAGTCTGATTTATTTCAAGCACTTTATGGGCGCAATGGTGAGAGTCCTATACCGGTCATTGCTGCTAGTACTTCCGCCAATTGTTTTAGATTTGCTTATTTGGCAGGAAAGATAGCTTTGGAGCATATGACACCTGTCATTTTATTAACTGATGGTTTTTTGGCAAATGGGGCACAGCCTTGGAAAATTCCGCTGATGTCTGAATTGCCTGAGATTAAATTACGACTAGCTAAAGAGGGGGATGAGTATCAACCTTATGCGCGTGATCCTGAAACATTAGCCAGAATACAAGCACTACCAGGCACAAAGGGCTTGGAGCATTGTATTGGAGGTTTGGAAAAAATGGATGTTACGGGTACAATCAGTTATTTGTCTGATAATCATCAAGTGATGACTGACTTGCGAGAGGAGAAAGTGGCACGTATAGCCAATTATATACCCGATTTAGAGGTCAGCAAAAATAGGGATAGTGGAGATGTATTGATTGTAGGGTGGGGAGGAAC
>CAMRAP010000224.1 GCA_947039985.1 uncultured Odoribacter sp. | reverse complement strand
GTCTTAGTATCGGGCGTTCAACCTCAATTGCAACTCAAAATGCTCGAAGATAATATGAAAGACTTTGGGTTTTATGGTGTAAAAACTCATTATGAGGAGATTCAAAAAAAGCACAATGATAAAAAAGTAAAGTTGAGCTATTTTATAAAATTGCCTGAACCTTTTCGGTATGCTTCAATTCAATTGTGGGGGTGGAATAAAGTGATGGATAGTCTTGTTCAAAAATCAATGCCTCTTTCTGAACTAAAAGTAGGAGATCAGTATGATGTGAATATCTTGAATGAAGAGCGTGAACGAATTTCTCAGGATTTAAGGGATAATGGGTACTATTTTTTTCAATCTGATTACGTTGAATTTTTAGTGGATACAACAGTGGGGCATAAGCTTGTAGATGTCCGTATAGGTTTGAAGGCAGGTATTTCAGAAAATGCGTTTAATGTCTATACGATACGAAATGTTGATGTGGAACTGACCACAAATGATGAACGTGAAAAGCGAGATTCAATCTTAGTGGATAGTGTACAAATCATATATGCACCTCCAGTGGCATTAAAGTCTAATGTGTTGTTGCGAGCCGTAAAAGTGAGACCCGGACAGATTTATTCAGAAAATAGGCAAAGTCGTACACAAGCAGAATTTGTGAAGTTAGGTGTGTTTAAGTTTGCAAATATGACAATTACTGTACCCGATTCTGGTCGACAGAAAGTCTTAGATATGAAAATTAAAGGTGATTTTGCACAACCTGTATCTACGGAGGTTGAGGTCGATGTATCATCTAAATCGAATGGTTTATTAGGACCAGGCTTAAGTCTAGGAATCATTAGTCAGAATATGTTTAAGCGAGCAGAAACTTTCTCCGTGCATTTGACGGGTTCCTATGAATGGCAAATAGGTGGTGCAAGAGATGATATCGGTCAAACGGATTTAATTAATTCCTATGAACTAGGTTTGAACTTTAACTTATCCGTTCCTCGTTTACTTCTTCCTAAATTTTTAATGTCCGAACGAGATCGTAGTGAGCAGACCCATTTTCAGATTGGTTCTAACTTATTGAATCGGCATAATTATTTTCGCATGATCTCCTTTTGGGGAAGTGCCATTTATGATTATAATAGCTCTCAGGAGCATTATCACTCAATTTCTCCCTTTAAATTAGACTATACTTATTTGTTGGAAACCTCAACGGCTTTTGATTCCATAACACTTCAAAATCCTATTGTATCGCAAAGTTTTAAAAGTCAGTTTATACCCTCTATGTCATATACATACACCTATGATAGAGCGGCTAGCTATCAAAATCCAAATCGATTGTTTTGGCAGACCTCTATTATGGAAGCAGGAAATATCATTGCTGGGGCTCAATATTTGTTTGGAAATCGTAAAGGAGCAGGAAAACAGATCTTAAATAATCGCTATTCTCAATTTCTAAAACTGACGACAGAATTAATTGCATATAAAACACTAGATGAAAATAATCAGCTGGCTATGCGCGTGGCTGGAGGGATAGGTTATGCTTATGGGAATTCAACTGTAATGCCTTATAGTGAGCAGTTTTATATTGGTGGTTCCAATAGTATTCGTGCTTTTCATATCCGTTCCATTGGACCAGGAAGCTATTATCCTGTAAAGACAAAGTACTCCTACCTGGATCAAAGTGGCGACATTAAGTTAGAGGGGAATATAGAGTATCGTTTTAAAATATATGAACGTTTTAAGGGAGCTGTATTTGCCGATGCAGGTAATGTATGGCTTTTAGAAAAAGATGCA
This sequence comes from uncultured Odoribacter sp., assembly GCA_947039985.1. Taxonomy (GTDB): domain Bacteria; phylum Bacteroidota; class Bacteroidia; order Bacteroidales; family Marinifilaceae; genus Odoribacter. Next base: position 1,247 of record CAMRAP010000224.1, on the reverse strand, counting down.
AACCGTTTGGGAGGAGAGATTCGTTTAAAAGGTTTTTTAGATGAAATTGCTTTAGGAACAGGTGTGGGCTTGCGTTATGACTTTTCCTATCTTATTATTCGTACCGATTTAGGGATACCTATCCATGCTCCTTATGACACCGGAAAATCAGGGTATTATAATATTGCAGGTAGTTTTTGGAAAGGATTGGTGCTTAATATTGCTATTGGTTATCCGTTTTGATACTCTAATTTGTTGATCAGCTCTAAAAAGCCTACCTTGTGGCTCTTCAATATAAACTCAAATACATAAAAAAATGAACTCAAATTTCAAATATATAGTAAGCCTGTTATTCATCCTGTATTTCTCATTAATTGCTTGTACACAAGATACAAGAGGTTATAAGGTGAAAGTAGGGGATAAGGCTCCAGATATAGAACTTGTGTTGCCAGATGGTCAGAAAACAAAGCTTAGTGAGTTAAAAGGAAAAGTGGTGATGTTGCAGTTTACAGCTACTTGGTGTCGTGTGTGTATACAAGAGATGCCACATATTGAAAAAGAGATATGGGATAAATTAAAAACCAATAAGAATTTTGCTTTGTATGGCATTATGTATAAGCAAAATGTGAATGATGCCAAGAAGATGTACGATTTAACTTCTGTAAGCTATCCATTGACATTAGACACTGACGGTACAAGATTTCATCAGTTTTCTGAGAAAAATGCGGGTGTTACTCGCAATATCATTATAGACCAAGATGGAAATATAGCCTTTTTAACTCGCCTTTTTAATGCAGAAGAGTTTAATGGAATGGTAAAAAAAATAAATGAGCTACTTAAATAAGGGTGTTTATTTAAAATGTTGTATGTTTTTAACAAAATTCTTCTCCTTTTTGTTACTTTTGTAGAAGTAAATACTTAAAATGCTGACTGGGCTCTTGATCGAGATAGATGATCAAGCTTGTAAAATAGAGGGACTAGATAGGTCTCATCTATTTGATCATATGAATCCAGGTCAGTGTGCAGCTAAGTATACAAAATAACTTTTTGCCTCGTTTTTTTCATCCAATAAGCATATGTATGAAATGAGATATTATGTTGTTTTGACCATGCTCGAACGGACAGGCCTAAAGATCTACGCTCCTGTTCTAATTCTTGAATTTGTTCTAATCCTCGATAAGATTCTTTTAAAAAGAGGCAAACTTTTTGGATATTTGAGTGCCTATATGAGAAATTTCGAAATCATTGCTAATGATTTTATCAGTATC
>CAMRAP010000223.1 GCA_947039985.1 uncultured Odoribacter sp. | reverse complement strand
CTAAAGTCAATGAGCTCATTGATACGGCAAAGTAAATTAGTCTTAGGGATGATTAAATCATAAAGAGCTAGGTGGTCGCTAAAAGCAATACTGTTTTGTTGAGTAAGCATAAATCATTGTTTGATGACTCTAAGGTATAAAAAAAACGATACAAATCAAACATTATGTCTAATTTGTATCAATTTATTTATTCTGAAATATTGGGGACTTTTTCAGTGCTCTCATTATAAATCGCCTCATTTTTTTTGCTATTACTTATTAGATGTTGTAACGTTTTTTTCGTCTAATTCCTTGCTTTTTACGATACAATATAGCGATAAGGATAATTAAAACAATAGGGAGTAGGAAGCTTAAATACTTTAGTATGGTCTTACTATTATCATTTATTGGTTCTAATAGGGATACTGTTGTAAATTTATTACGTAGTTGTATTAATCCTGAATTATCTGCTAGCCATTCAATAGAGTTGATTGCAAAGTTTATATTGTCAGTATGCACTTTAATAAGAATATCATCGCTAACAAAATCAGCATCTGTTATTGCTATAATAGAGCTGCTATTGCTATTGTTGTCTAGTAGTGCTGCCACAATGTTGTGTGGATGATTATAGTCTTTAGGAGACCATTCTTTTTGTAGATCAAAAAATACGGGTGCTTTCTGAACACCAGATATTGATGAGCTTTTTGCTAATGGCGTGAAAGTATACTTTGTATCAGTCTTGACTTCTTCGATACTACTGGCAAATGGGAGTAGCATCGATTTTAATCCATATGTAATGGTATGTTTACTAAAATTAGTGATAATAGGTATGTATGGAAAATGGAGGTTATTTTGAAAATTGATAAGTCCATATTGCTGGTTAGTCTCTATTGTCCCACAATTGTTGTCTACAATGAAATCATACTTTATTTTTAGGCCTTTTTTTTCGAGCATGCTTTCTATTCCTGTGCGATTGATGAAGCCATTATTTGTAGTTTCAAGTTGTCCTATTGCATGGTTCAATAGGACAAATAGTCTACCACCTTGTTCAAGGTAGTTTTCTAGTTGCTTTATTTCGTAAGCAGTGAAAGTGTCTTTGGGGTCAATAATGCAAAGAACATTATAGTCTTTCAAGTCTTTTTTAGATTCTAAATCAATTTGTTGTATTGTTGTCAGGTGAGATAGCTCACTGATTAGTTGCGATATCTGGTTGAATGTACTTTCTCTATGCCCACGGACAAAACCTATGGATGGTTTTTTTGTCTCTAAAGATTGTTTAAATGAACGGGTAATTTCATATTCAATAGGTGTATTAAAAGTGATTCTAGGAATAACCGTTTTTTTGTCTCCGATGTTCAATACAGCACCCATAAATATACGCTGTATTTTTTCTAAATCTTTCTCACGAACCTCTTGGTAGATGGGAACGATGCCTGCTTTTGTTGCTTTTAATTCTTCTTTTGGATTATTGGGGTGGATTGTGTTGATTGTAAAGTCAACATCGCTGAGTGATTTATATTCTTTGAGTAAGTGTTGAAACTCTTCTGCTAGTTTTTTTATGCTATGGGGTAGTTGCTCAGTTACATAGAAATCAATACTTACGGGTTTCGTATTACTACATATAATATTTTTACTAAGCTTGCTTAAAGAGTAGCGTTTGTTGCTAGTAAAATCTAAGCGGAAAGTAAGAAAGCAAGAAAGTATGTTGATAACAAGTACTGCAGTTAGAATACAGGCTATATCTTTTATTATTTTATTCATAATCAATCACGGAAGAGTATTAGTATTCTGACTAAAATCTGTTCTTACAGATAAAAAATTTAGATAGTGAGAGAAATATTGCACATATTGAACAAAAGTAGACAATCGTTCTTGAGTCTAATATTCCACGAGATAGAGTGTCAAAATGCTCTTCCATTGAGAGAGACATAAATATCTCGACAATAAAACCGTTAGCAATCCGATTAGCAAATGCTCCAGCTAGCAACTGAAACCATAGAGATATACCAAAGCTAATAGCAAAGGATGTTATAGGGGTGTGAGAAAGAGAGGAGGCAAATATTCCAATGCTAATATAGCACGCACTCATACAAATTAGACCAAAATATCCCAGTAGAACAGTGCCATGGTCTATATTACCTAATATAGCAATGGTGATATAGTATGGGATTGTCAATAATATGGCTATGGTAGTGACTATTAAGTACGAGAAAAATTTACTCCTAATTAGTTCTGCTGTTCGTATCGGCTTAGTCAACATCAATTCCATCATACCATTTCGTTTTTCATCTGCAATACTACGCATTGTGAGTGCTGGAATAAGGAAAAATTGAGTCCAATTGATGACCACAAAAATGGGAATCATGGTAGCTTGTCCTATATAAAAGATATTGTTTTTAGAAAAACAGATGTGAAGTCCACATATGCAGAAAAAAAGGATGTATCCAATGTATATACCCCACGAATTAAATAATATCTTTAGCTCTTTATTAATAAGAGTCCTTACTGTATTCATAATTAGCTTAGTTTTGAGTTACTTTATGAAAGATTTCTTCAAGACTTGTGACTATTGGAGTCATTTCCTTTATATACCATTGTTTTTGGCAACACAAATTAAAAATAAGCTTTTCTATTTCTGTGCTGCACTTGCACAGTATGTTGAATTGATGATCGCCTAAGGGCGTGATGCTATTTATTCCAGGTATCAGTGCTAGTTGATTACAAACGTCTACATCTTTTGCTCCCAAAATGCTGATTTTTAATGCTTTGTTTTTATTTGATACTCTTCGTAATTCAGCTGTTGTACCATTGGCAACTACTTTCCCTTTGTTGATAATTAATACCTTGTCACATGTCTCCTCAACTTCACTTAAAAGATGAGAACTCATTATGACTGTTTTTTCTTTTCCAATGTTTTTTATTAGTTCTCGGATTTCTGTCACTTGTTTAGGATCGAGTCCCGTTGTTGGTTCATCTAATATCAAAACCTCTGGATTGTGAATTAAGGCTTGTGCTAAGCCAACTCGTTGACGGTATCCTTTGGATAATTCACGAATCTTTTTATGCTTTTCACAATCTA
>CAMRAP010000222.1 GCA_947039985.1 uncultured Odoribacter sp. | reverse complement strand
TTGGCGATAATTATTCATATCGTGAATTAGAACAGCAATCGAAACTCATAAAAAACGACCTACTCAAAGTAAAAGATGTTGCAAAAGTTGAATTGTTTGGAATACAAATCCCTACAATAGATGTTGTCATCAGTCCATCGATCATGGCAAGCAGTGGTATCACCACAAAGGAGATTGCCCAAGCATTTGAATCTCAAAACAGAGTTGTGGATGCAGGTGCTTTGGAGACAGAAAAGAACAGAATCCGTATTGAATCGACGGGTAATTTTTACTCTCTCGATGAGATCAAGAGCCTAAGTATTGTATCCAAAACGGGCGAATATTTCCGTCTAGGGGATATTGCTGATATCCAAGAGGGGTATCGAACGCCTACCTCAAATATCATGCGTGTCGATGGCTCGCCTGCCATAGGAATAGCAGTGTCTACCGTACCTACGGGGAATGTTGTAGATATGTCAAAGCTAGTTGCCGAGCGGATAGAGTTTTTTTCAAACACCATGCCAGATGGATTTGAATTGACTTCTGTTTACGATCAAGGCTATGAATCTGCTGTTGCGAATGATTTGTTTATCATCAATCTGATTATTTCAGTTCTGACAGTGGTGGCACTTCTACTGTTTTTTATTGGTTTTAAAAATGGAATATTGGTTGGTAGTGGATTGGTGTTTTCAATCTTTGCCACCCTCATTGTTATGTATGCTAGTGGAATAGCCTTGCAACGAATGTCGCTAGCTGCCATTGTGATAGCCATGGGCATGTTAGTTGATAATGCAATTGTTGTTTCTGATTCAGTATTGATCAGTCTACAACGTGGAATGCGTAAGCGAGTAGCTATAATGAGGGCAGTGTCGTCAACAGCCATGCCTTTATTGGCTGCCACAGTGATTGCCATTCTAACTTTTATACCTCTCTATTTATCTCCACATGCAACGGGTGAGCTGATGACTACTTTGGTTATCGTAATCGGTGTGTCTTTGATGTTTAGCTGGGTATTTGCATTGATACAAACGCCATTTTGTATACAAGAATTTGTGCGCCGTCCACGTCCTGATGAAATAACGTCCGATCCATACAATGGAGCGATATACAACTCTTTTCGCCAGATGTTACGCAAAGTGATAAAGCATAAATACATGACGATTGTTTCCATGCTTGTGCTTTTAATTCTATCTGGATGGAGTTTTAAGTTTATCCCTGTGGTGTTTACGCCAACGCTCGATAAGCCGTATTTCACCATCAATATGTGGCTACCAAACGAAACACGAATAGAGCAAACAGATAAAATAAGCACTAAGATTGCTGATTATATTAAAAGCTTTCCACAAACAGAGCGTGTCAATACCTTTGTAGGGCAAACAGCTCCTCGTTACTATTTGGCTAATGCGGCATTTGGTCCTCAACCAAACTTTGCCAGTATCCTCATCAAATGCAAGGATGCCAAATACTCTGTGGAATTACAGCAAATACTCCGAGATTCCTTAAATAAAGAGTTCCCCGAAGCATTCGTCAAGGTTAATTCTTTTGAAATGACCTCTTCGCCAGAAGCGCTTATTGAAGCTCGTTTCTTAGGACCTGATGCCAAGGTGTTAGACTCTTTAGCGAGTGTTGCCATAGAAATTATGCGTAAGAATCCGAAAACAACTAATAGTCGGAACGAGTGGGGAAACATGAGCTTGATGATTAAGCCTATCTACGACCCAGTTAAAGCGGGTATCGTAGGCATATCCAAATCATCTATGATGGAATCAGTTAAATCACTCAATGATGGAGCTGCGATAGGTGTTTACCGAGATAATGAGGATAATGTGCCCGTTTTATTAAAGTCTGACGTTGACCACAATATGAGTGTCGACGATTTGCGTAACTTCTCTGTTTGGAATGGATTAAGTTCTGCGCCACTGGGGCAGATTACAGAAACGATAGAAACTTCGTGGGAGTATCCGCTGATCAAAACCTACAACCGTCAACTATCCATGGCTGCCATGTGTGATGTAAAGGAAGGAACTACGATGCGAGAAGTGCACAGCGAGATACGATATGAAATAGAGCAGATTGAACTGCCAGAGGGATATGTGTTCTTTTGGGACTCACAGTTTAAAGATCAAGGCGAAGCGATGTCTGCGCTGATGAAATTTTTTCCATTGGCATTTATATTCTTGGTGCTGATACTCGTTGCTCTTTTAGGTAATTTCAAACAACCGATCATTATTATATGCATTTTGCCTCTCTCCTTGATTGGTGTTGTGTTTGGGCTGTTGATGACTGGATTTAATTTTGGATTCTTCCCGATTGCTGGTTGGCTTGGATTATTGGGTATGATTATTAAAAATGTAATCGTATTAATCGATGAGATAAATGTTCAACATAGAAGCGGAGAACAGTTATACAAAGCAATTATAGAAGCAACTGTTTCAAGGTCACGACCTGTGATTATGGCAGCGGCAACAACTATTTTTGGAATGCTTCCTCTTGTCTTTGATGTGGCATTTGGCGGTATGGCAATCACCATTATTTTTGGTCTGACGTTTGCCACGCTATTAACCCTATTTGTGACACCTGCATTATATGCCGTTTTTTATAAGGTGAGTAGCCACTCGCATAAACAGAATAAATGGGGGTCTAATTCTTAAATTTAAACAGATGAGAAATATATTGATAACAACGATTTTACTTGGTGCAAGTCTCTCCTTAGTTGGACAGGAACAGAGCCCATTCTTAGAGAAATATCGCACAATGGCTCTTGAATACAATCACGATTTAAAAGCTGCCGAAAAGAATATTTCTGCCAGTATCGATCTTGAGAAGATGGCAAAAGCCGATATGAAACCAAAGCTTGGCGGTGGAGCAAATCTAAAATATACAGGGAATCCAACGGAATTAAATCTGAATCTTCCTGGTTTAGCCAATCCGATAAGTGTTCAAGGGGATCATATGCAATACGGAACCTCTGTGTCGCTGCAACAGCCCATCTATACGGGGGGGCGTGTGTTGGAATCTATTCGTATTGCCCAGCATCAAGGCTCATTGAGTATACATGAAGCAGAGGTGGTTTATTCCGCTGTGTGTTATCAGACGG
>CAMRAP010000221.1 GCA_947039985.1 uncultured Odoribacter sp. | reverse complement strand
CAAATCTTTATTACTTAAAATACATGCCATCCGACGGCGAGAAGATTCAATAATTAAAAATTTACCATCCTTTTCAATTGCGAAGCCTTCCGTATGTACACCGCTTAACTTAATCGATGGTAGGATGTCACGTAAAGATTCAGCAGTTAAGTTCGTTTGATTACGAATATTCAAATGATGAATTACTGTTTTATTTTCAATTTCATTTGCTTTTATAACAACGCGAGTTGCTATAACTTTTGCACCACTTTTAAATATAAGCTCTTTGGTACTTAGTGATGGTAGATTGTTTGTTCGCTGACCAAACCCTGTTCTTTTATGTGATAAGCTCATAGTTAAACAGCCTTATTTGAAATTAGTTTTAATTCGTTCGTGATTTGTTTATAAACAGCACTAACCGAAAGTAACGCTTTATCTAGTTGCTTTGCAGAGCAAACATCCTCAGATTTCACGATATCAAGTACAGTTCGATTTAATTCAGCAGTAGCAACAAAAGCTTCGCTATGTTCAATTGCAGTCGATAATAATATAGATCCCGCAGTGCGTAAGAGCTTGTCAAACACCCTAACTTCACTATTAGATTTATCATTAAAATTGACAGGTAACATTTTTAGCCATTTAATATTTTCACCTTTGCTTGGTAACTCACCTAAAGTTCCAGAAAGTGTTTTTAGGTAGTTCGTTGTAGATGCAAAGTCATATTCACGGGGCGTTACAGGTATCAGAATTGCGTCAGAAGCTTCATTTACAGCCCACAAGATAGGAGAGTTTTGTGGGGGCGTATCTATAAAAATGAAATCATATTCATCTTTATAAACATTCATAATTTCACGTAACTTAGTTAATAGCTTTTGCTGCTCTAATTCATCAGATTGCCAAAAAAGATCAACAAAACGTTCGTCGTCTGGAAAAGCAGGGATCACATCTAAATTGGGTAAATGAGTTTGAAATGGTGCTTTCAATATGAGCTCTCTCTGCTCGTATCCAGCGGATAAGTATTGACTAAAAACACCCACTTCTTTGTTTGCAAGAGCCATATCTATAGCTGTCATATATATGGAGTCATCAGACTGAGAGCGAACGAGTGATTGGCCTGTTGAACCTTGTGGATCAAGGTCAATGATTAAGCATCGAGCATTCAAATTAATATCAAGTGCAGTCGCCGTCGCTAACGTTGCTGTTGTTGTTGATTTACCGGTTCCGCCTTTATGGTTTTGAACAGCAATCGCAATAGATGAATAATTTTCTTTGTATTTCGGAAATTGCATATACTCACAGAAAGCAGCAACATCAAAGCGGTTATACAACTTAGTTTTACCATTGGTAATAGGCTCACCAATCAAACCTTCTTTTTCAGCTTCATCAATACGAGAATTAAAAGTAACGCGAGATAAGCCAAACAACTTTTGTAATTCGCCTTTTTTTAAGCTGTGGTTGTAAATTAAGCGATCAACACTATCAACATCTTTATCTGTCACTCTTATTGATTTTTGATGTTCAATAAGCTCTTTTAGTGATTGTTGTTCAACATGCATTTGTCCTGACACACGTTCCAGCGTTTTAATAATCATTGCAGGCCCTCCTAATTGATGAGCCATCATTATAATACAAACAAAAAAACAATTAAACCTTAATTGGTTCAATATTCACATTTAAGGTTTAATTGTGACTTATAGTGTAATTTTTGTGACATCGGTTTAATTAAATATAACTATGATCTTTTTAAGTATTAGAGGCCTAAAAGCAGAAATTACTTAATTTATGGAATTAAAGCGAAATGACAAAAAATGATAGGGGATAGGCGAGTTAATGTATAATCAGCGCGGGTGCTCTTGGCTATCTAGTCTTGAGCAACGAACGAAAATGTTTTGTGATAGGCCAGATAGACGAAAGCCCCATTAATTTTTAATCAATGAGGCAATCTGATGTATCTAGTCAATTCTGATGTTAGCCTCTATTTAACTAAGAGGCAAGTTGTATGCTACGAAAAACCGCCCTAATAGCTCTTTCTAGTTGAAAGTATACAATAGATTGATTTTTTAGTTAGTTACCCTTATTTATCATTATGTTGGGTAACTAACTATTTTTCATATATGTATAAAAAACATGTATAAAAACAGAATCATTAAATCAGCTTTAATTGAAAAAATAAACTATCTCAAAGTCCGTAATAATTCTTAACAGCTTCTTTTATTACATCTGTAGCAACAGAAACACCAACTTTCCATGTCCCATCCTGTGCTTTTTTCAAGTTATCCATTAGCCATTGCTGAGCTTTTTTACCTAAAGGTTCTTCTTGTGATATTGGTTGTTCATTTTCTACAATTTCAGCTAATTCTTTTGCTTCAATTCTTGGTATTCCATCTTGCTCTAATTTTTGGGTTAGGGCTTTCGAATCACCTTGGATGATATTGATTCCTATTGTGGCATGATCTCTTGCTGTAATATTGTAGACTGTTTGATTTACTATGTTGGTTATGTCTCGATTATTGATATTGTCGATTTGAGATGGCTCCAAAGAAATATCAGCTGCACTCGGCATCGCTTTTTCTAATTGGATTGTAAATTCAAGAATACGACTCTTAACCTCAGTTTGAATTTGTACTAATGAGGTTCGTGAAAATGAACCCGATATATCGTTGCACGCATAATCTTCATAAATCTTCCCCTGTAAAAGAAGAATAAGATTTGAGCAATCCAAGCCTATTGAACCAGACTTCTCTGCATATTTCACTAAGTCATCAACAGAGCTGATGCCTTCTCTTATTGTTTTTTTAGTCCACTTTTCACCTGCATGTTGTTCTACTAACCATGAAGGAATTGGTGCATTGTTTATACCTGCACCAAAAGCTCCACTAAATGTTCCTCTAAAAGAGACTACAACCTTTCTATAACTGGGAACTTCTACATCATCTGGATATCCAGAAAGCTCATATTTTACCCAGCCACCTAAAAGATCGCTCTCTAATCGAGCAGCAAGAAGCCTCAATTTTAGTAAAACACATTCTAAATTTGGGGTGTCAGAAACAACTGATGATTGAATATCTCTTAATAAACTCACAAATAATCCTTTTTAT
>CAMRAP010000220.1 GCA_947039985.1 uncultured Odoribacter sp. | reverse complement strand
TGCCCTTATGCAACAACTCCTCACCGCAAAAAAACGCCTCCCAAACTTCACCGAATCTTGGCAAAATGTTCGTTACCAAGATATACTAAAGGAGGTGAAACGAAAGCTAGTTTGGAATGATGATGAACTTTACAGACTTATCAGTGTAAGAAGACGATCGGGAGGACTATTTGAACGGGAAGATTTGTACGGTAGAGATATAATGACCAAGAATCTTAGACCTGCTTATTGTGGCGATTTTTTAATCTCAAAAATGCAGATTGTACACGGTGCATCAGGCTTAACAACTACGCAGTTTCACGATATGAAAGTGTCAGGGTCTTATATTTCGCTTGTTGCTCAAAGTAAGAATCGTCTATGCATGGAGTATTTAGATTGGTGGTCACGTATGAAGCTATTTTACCACCAAACATATATATCTAGTTATGGAGTACATATTGAGAAGATGACATTTGATTTAGCTTCATTTATGAGTCTATCAATGAATTTACCCACTTTACCCGAACAACAAGCCATAGCCGAAGTACTATCAACAGCCGACCAAGAAATAGAGTTAGCAAAAAAACGATTAAAAGCATTACGTACCCAAAAAAGTGCACTTATGCAACAGCTACTAACTGGTAAAAAACGTGTGAAAATTTAAACACTAAATATTATGAAACTTACAAAACCAACAATTGCTTTAATTTATGATTTTGATGGAACACTATCTCCAGGAAATATGCAAGAATATGATTTTCTCAATAAAATAGGTGTCAAAGATAAAACTAAATTTTGGACTGAAAATGCGGAGATGGTAAAGAGGCATAATGCAAGTAATATTCTTTGCTATATGAAACTTATGATTGATAAAGCAAAAGCTAATAAATTAAGTATAAAACGAGAGCAATTTGTTGAGTTTGGTAGAAATATTCCATTGTATGATGGGGTAGAAGAGTGGTTTAATCTAATAAATGAAATTGGAATTAAGAACAATGTTATTATAGAGCATTATATTAATTCATCGGGATTAACAGAGATGATAGAAGGCACATTAATTGCAAAATATTTTAAAGAAATATACGCTTGTAGCTTTCTATATGAAGATGGTATTGCAGTATGGCCAGCAGTTGCAGTTGATTTTACAACTAAGACTCAGTTTTTATTCATGATAAATAAGGGTATCTCAAAAATTAGTGATAATGCCAAAATCAATGAATTTACTAAGGAAGAGGATAGGACAATCCCTTTTAAACATATGGTATACTTTGGAGATGGAGAAACTGATGTACCTTGTATGAAACTGATTAAACAACAAGGGGGGAACTCTATTGCTGTATACAAGCCAAGAAATTCCAAAAAGAAAGAATGTGCAGAAAAACTTATATCTGAAAAGAGAGTAAATTTTGCTTGTGCAGCAAATTACAAAAAAAATAGTGACATTTTTAAAATTGTTGAAAGTATTATTAAAAAAGTAAAGTCAGAGTTTGATTTTAAAAATTTAGAAAACAACAATCAGAAAAAGATACAAAAGAAACAATAATACATTATGAACCTATCATTCAAAGAGGACCACATAAGCCAAATTCCAGCATTGATGATGTTGGAGAAGTTGGGATATACATATTTGACTCCTGCCGAGGCGATGGAGATGAGGGGAGAGAATACATCTAATGTATTGCTTGAGCCAATCCTCCGCAAGCAGCTCGAGAGGATAAATGTGGCACAGGTTAGCTCCACTCGAACGACTATCTTTACGCCTCAAAATATTACTCTTGGGGTTGAGGCTCTGCGTGATGTATCTATGAGCGAGGGGATTATTACTGCCTCACAGACGGTATACGACCTGCTCACTACTGGCAAGAGTTTGGAGCAGAGTGTAGATGGCGATAAAAAATCTTTTACGCTACAATATATAGATTGGAAATATCCCGAAAAAAACGTCTACCACGTAACTGAAGAGTTTTCGGTGGCTCGTACTGGCATGAGTGATACTTATCGTCCCGACATTGTGCTCTTTGTCAATGGTATTCCGTTGTGTGTTATTGAGTGCAAACGTCCCGACATTAAGAACTCCATAAAACAGGCTATTTCGCAACATCTACGCAACCAAAAGGATGATGGCATCCGTTCGCTGTACCTCTACTCGGCACTACTGCTCTCGGTGGCTACGCAGTCGGCAAGTTATGCGACTACTGCCACTCCCGAAAAATTCTGGTCGAAGTGGAGTAACCAATTTTCATCCCTAGAGGAGGAGCGAGAGCACAAAGCCAAGCTTGCGGAGATAGTGAATCGTAAATTGATTAACGAAAAACTATTCTCGGAGCGATACCAATATGTACGCCGCCACTTTGAAGAGCTACATAGTGCCCCGATTGCACCCTCGGAGCAGGATGAGTACATCTATTCGCTGTGTCGTCCTGAGATGTTGCTTGATCTTATGTTTAACTTCACGCTATATGATGATGGGACAAAGAAGGTGGCTCGCTATCAGCAATATTTTGCAGTGCGCAAGACAATCGAGAGAGTCCGCAACATAGAGGGAGGAAAGCGACGTGGTGGTGTGATATGGCATACGCAAGGAAGTGGAAAGTCTCTAACCATGGTATTGATGGCACAAGCGATTGTGATGGATAGCACCATTCGCAACCCTAAAATTGTGCTTGTTACTGACCGCACCGATCTTGATAGGCAGATTACGGGCACATTCCGTAAGTGTGGAACTTATGTTGAGAATGCGAAGACTGGAAGCCATCTTGTCGAACTACTAAAGAGCAAGAGCGATGCTGTGATTACTACCATTATCAACAAGTTTGAGAAGGCTGTAAATGGCATAAAAACACCGCTCACGGACCACAATATATTTGTTATCATAGACGAGGGACACCGTTCGCAATATGGCGAGATGGGTATCAAGATGGAGCGTACTCTCCCCAATGCGTGCTTTATTGCTATGACAGGAACACCCATAATGAAGAAGGAGAGGAGCACGGCGCAGAAATTTGGCGGATTAATACGTCCGATATACACAGTAGATCAGGCGGTGAGAGATGGCGCAGTTGTACCGCTTCTATACGAGGGGCGTCTAGTTCCTCAAAT
>CAMRAP010000219.1 GCA_947039985.1 uncultured Odoribacter sp. | reverse complement strand
TCTTTGTAAAATGAGAAACAGCCTGAACATTTGCATAACCATATCCATCATTCCACGCATCAACTCCTGTCTCATATAATAAAGCAGTTAAACGCACAATATAGGTATCTCCTTGCTCTAAATCATTCATTCGATTTACTTCACCTGCTGTTGTGTTTTTTATGGTTAAGCTAGAAGCACCTGCTCTTTGAATCCTACTGATAAAGTAAGGGTTTTTCAAATCTTCATTTTCCGACAATATTTCCACCTTGTAATACACTCCATCCATAGAATAAGGACGCCAAGAAACTTCAATCTCTCCATTCTCTTCATTAACATTTAAATCCATCTCACTAAGCAAACGTTCTGGTAGATTCGATGAATAAATCATATCTTTCAATTTGATATTATGCTCACCACCTATACGCAAATGAAATCTAAGCTCTTTACTCTTTCCATCAAAATTTATACTCTCAGGCTTTTCTTCTGTCCAATAAAAACCATGATTTTTCAAATTTATACTTGTACCATCAGACTTAAGGATTTTTCCTTCTCTAATATTACGATTTCCACGAACATCTGCACCGATATAGGTTATAAATTGATTTCCTGAAGTATGCTCATTTACTAAAAAAGCATCTGCAGTTAAATCTTCTAAGTAAGCTAGATCTGAAACATACCTACGACTTCCTTCCTCATTGATAATCGCTTCTATATAATCATGACCACTTCTCTGAACATGCCAAGTTTCTGTGACACCACCATCATATATCAAATTAATTAGATTCGTTTGGTCACTACTTTCCCACTTCCCAACAATAGATTCATTACGTCCCCCAAAATCTATATGCTTCAATTTTCCACCTTTTTCAAAACGAATCACTTCTAATAGATCCTCTGAATCAAAACCATTTTCACTACCTAACCAAGCATTATAATACCAATCTTTACCTGTAAGCATAGATATATCTAAAACAGTATCATCCCTTTCATCATCACCGCTACAAGCAGCAAAAAAACAGGCAAATAAAATTACCTTGAATAATTTTCCAATCTTTTTCATCATATTTTTTTCAATAAATTGTATCTTTGCAAACATACAATTTTTATACCAAAAGTTATGTTATACCCATTAAAATTTACTCCTATCCTAAAACAAACGATTTGGGGTGGTAAAAAATTAGCCTACAAAAGTAATGATCAATCAGTAAACACCTCTATTGGTGAGAGTTGGGAGATTTCAGGCGTACAAGAAAATATTTCTATTGTTTCAGAAGGATCACTTGCAGAAAACACGCTAGAAGAACTGATTGAAATCTATATGGGAGATCTAGTCGGAGACCAAGTTTACGAAAAATTTGGTGTTGAGTTTCCTCTACTAATCAAGTTTATAGATGCCTGTGACAATCTATCTATTCAAGTACATCCAGATGATAAAACATCAAAAGAACGCCACAAAGCCTATGGAAAAACAGAAATGTGGTATCTACTTGATTCAGCTTCTGACGCAGAACTAGTAATGGGCTTTAAGCACGAGAGCTCTAAATCAGAATATCTAAGCAGTTTGCATAGCAACAGTTTAACTGAACTGTTAAACATAGAACGAGTAAAAAAAGGCGACTGTTTTTTTATCCCTGCAGGAACGGTACATGCTATAGGTAGAGGGTGCTTTATTGCAGAAATTCAACAAACGTCCGACATCACTTACCGAATGTATGACTATGATAGGCGCGATAAAGATGGTAATCCCCGAGAACTACATACAGAATTAGCAAGCGATGTTATAGATTTTAGCAAACAAGAGCAAGGCGCAATACCTTATCCACAACTTATCAATGAAACGAAAGAATTAGTGGACTGTGAATATTTCACAACCAACTATTTAAAATTTAATCAAGAAATCGAAAAGGAGTATATCCATCTCGATTCTTTTGTCATCTATATGTGCTTGGAAGGTTCTTTTACCTTAGTGTACAATGAAAATCAAAGTATCAACGTAAATAAAGGGGAAACCATCCTTATTCCAGCCTGTTTAAAGAATCTCTTCTTACAACCAGAAAAAGAAGCAGAACTATTAGAAATATACATTCTATAAAAAACTAATCCATCTTCATATTGTCCTGATCTGTCAGCTTTTCACAATAGTGACATTTCAGGATAATAGGAGAATTATTCACAACCTTAAATTTAGTCATCACTTTTTCATGATTGCTAATACATTTAGGATTCATACATTTGACAATCCCCTCCACCTTTTCTGGTACATTAACAGTCTTCTTTTCCACCACCTCATAGCCCATAATAATATTAATTTTAGCTGTAGGAGCAACTAAAGCTAATTTATTAACCTCATCATCTTTTAGAAAAAGATCCCAAATTTTAACAATTGCTTTTTTCCCTAATTTTTTGCTTTTTAGATTTGTACCAAAAGTCATGGCATTCTCCATAGAAGAGATGCCTAGTACATTGATCACATCAAACAATTTAGCTGCAGGAATATGATCTATCACAGTTCCATTATCAATAGCATTTACTTGTAATTCTTTCTTAGTCATAATACATCCATTTTATAATCCTACTTTAAACCTAGTGCCTTACAGATAATAGCCTGACGAGCATATATTCCATTCCGAGCCTGCTCAAAATAATATGCCTTAGGATTTTCATCCACATCCACATCGATTTCATTGACACGTGGTAAAGGGTGAAGTATTCTCATATTATCTTTTGCATTCTCTAACATTGAATTTTTCAATATATACATATTTTTCACCTTTTCATACTGCAACGGATCTGCAAAACGCTCACGTTGCACACGAGTCATATACAATATATCTGCCTTATCTATAACCTCATCCAACTCTGTATACTCATAATAAGGTATATTCAACTCTTGTAGTTGCATCTTATAGCTTTCAGGCATCTGCAAATATTTAGATGCCACAAAATGAAATGTGGGACGAAAATACCTCATCGCTTGTAATAACGAATGAACAGTACGCCCGTATTTCAAGTCACCAACCATACAAATATGGAGATCTTCCAAAGTCCCTTGAGTCTTATAAATAGAATACAAATCTAACATCGTCTGCGATGGATGTTGATTAGCACCATC
>CAMRAP010000218.1 GCA_947039985.1 uncultured Odoribacter sp. | reverse complement strand
ACAAATTTAATCCTTTAGATTAATAATAATATGTATAGAAACAAACTTAGAATCGTGATTTTACCAACAATAATAGTCTTGGCTATTATCTTGGGTATGAAGATTAATTCTTTATTAAATAGTAGGCAAATGATGGGTGTTGCCACTCAAAACATGTTTTCATCCGCACAAGGCAGCAAGCTAGATATGATCTTAAATATGATCAACTATTCGTATGTTGATAGTGTTGATATTAAGGATATTGAAGAAAAGGCAATCCCTCATATCATAAAAGATTTAGATCCACATACAGTATATATTCCTGCTAAAGATATGCAGCGTGCAAATGAAGGTATTGTAGGTAATTTTGGAGGTATTGGAGTACAATTTTATAAGTACAAAGATACAGTAACAGTTGTCAAAATTGTTCCTGGCGGTCCTTCTGAAGAAGCAGCCGTGCATGATGGAGATCGAATTATCAAAGTAAATGACTCAGTTGTGGCTGGAAGAAAAATGAACACGGATAACATTATGAAACTGATGCGAGGCGAAGTTGGAACAGAAGTCGAACTGACTATTGTTCGAAGAGGAGTTGACAAGCCTATTGTAAAAAAAATAACTCGTGGTAGTATTCCCGTAAAAAGCCTAGAAGCGTCATATATGCTTAATGACACAACGGGATTAATTCGAGTCGGAACATTTGGAATGAACACCTATCATGAGTTTATACAAGCCTTAGACACCTTAGCACAGCAAGGTATGCAAAAATTGATTGTAGATTTACGTGACAATGAGGGCGGAGTGCTACCGATAGCTATACAAATGATAAATGAATTTTTGCCTAAAGATCAATTAATTCTTTACACACAGGGAAAAGCAGTTCCTCGAATGGATTATAAATCCAATGGAAGAGGGAAATACCAAGATCTACCATTAACAGTCTTGATTAACGATTTTAGTGCCTCTGCAAGTGAAATTTTTGCCGGAGCAATACAAGATAATGATAGAGGTGCAATTATTGGCCGCCGCTCCTTTGGCAAAGGATTAGTTCAAGAGCAGCGAAGATTAGCAGATGGCTCAGCTTTGCGTCTAACAGTGGCACGTTACTATATCCCTTCTGGACGTTCGATACAAAAACCCTATGACAAGGGAAAAGATGAGTATTATAACGATATTTATAATCGTATACTACATGGTGAATTTGGAGAGAAAGACAGTATCTCTTTTGATGAAAAATTGAAATTTAAAACAGTAGGTGGACGAACGGTTTATGGAGGAGGAGGGGTAATGCCTGATATCTTTGTACCTGCAGATACTATTGGATACTCTAAATATTTGACAGATGTTAGCCGAAGGAGTCAAGTGCTTTATGAATACACTTTTGATTTTATGGATCACCATCGCCATGAAATGAAAGATATAAAAGATTATAAACAGCTTTTGAATTATCTAGATAAATTTGATTTGGTAAATGGAATGGCTCGTTACGCTGCAAAACATGGCGTGAAGCGAAATTCAAAGGATATTCACACATCACATTCAATATTGGATAATAACATAAAAGCTTTTATTGGCCGCCATGTCTTAGATGATGAAGGCTTCTTTCCCATTTACTTTATGGATGATGTAACTGTAGAGAAAGCAGTAAATGTTGGAGAAATAAAAAATGAAGCAACGCATTAAAAAGATACTCTTTATCACGCTAGGGATTACCGCTGTTACAGTAGGTTTGATCAGTGTATTTATTCCAGGCCTACCAACAACTCCTTTGTTGTTGCTAGGTTCTTGGTTATTTTACAAAAGCTCTAAGCGTTTACATGATCGACTACATCGCTCTTTTCTAAAAAAGCACCTACAACGCTATGAATCAGGTGAAGGTGTTAGTTGGAAATCTAAAATTATATCCATTGTCTTTATGTGGATTATGATTAATATCTCTGCGTTTTTAGTGCTAGAAAATCCCAATATGCGTATCCTTTTACTGCTTATGGGATGTATAGGAACTGCTTGCGTCATTTTTATTGTTCCTTCCCCACAAAAAAAATCAAAGAAAAAAAGTCGAGAAGATTAGCCTAGCTAACTTTTCGACTTTTAAATAATCATAGACAAGCTGCTAACATTGAAGATCAATTATAAATAGTAGCGTATCTAAACTAAAAGTGTAGATTTAAATAC
The DNA here is from genome assembly GCA_947039985.1 of uncultured Odoribacter sp. Lineage (GTDB taxonomy): Bacteria > Bacteroidota > Bacteroidia > Bacteroidales > Marinifilaceae > Odoribacter. The sequence continues at coordinate 949 of CAMRAP010000218.1, read as the reverse complement.
TGGTGATTTTCTTTATTTCACTTAACTTATTTAGCGCTTCGAGAGGAGTTAAACTATTGATATCCAAATCAGCTATTTCATCTCTAATTTGTAAAAGAACAGGATCATCAAGCTGAAAGAGAGATAGTTGTACTCCTTCGCGACTAGCAGCAATATTTTCCACTTTATTCTGCATTACATCATTTTTATCCCTATCATTTTCAAGCTGTTTCAGTATTTCATCTGCCCGCTTAATAACAGAATTTGGCAATCCGGCCATTTTACCCACCTGAATACCAAACGAATGATTCGATCCACCTTTCACTAATTTACGTAAGAAAATCACCTTATTTTCAAGCTCTTTCACAGAAACATTATAATTCTTAATCTTCTTAAACGAATGCTCCATTTCATTCAATTCATGATAGTGTGTTGCAAATAAAATCTTCGAATGAAACTTAGGGTGTTCATGTAGATATTCAACAATAGCCCATGCAATGGAAATACCGTCATAGGTTGATGTTCCTCGTCCTAATTCATCAAATAAAACTAAACTCCGGTCTGAAATATTATTGAGGATATTGGCAGCTTCGTTCATTTCAACCATAAAAGTGGATTCACCTTGAGAAATATTATCCGAAGCTCCTACTCTAGTGAAAATCTTATCAACATAACCTAAACAAACTGCTTCTGCTGGCACAAAACAGCCTGCTTGTGCCATAATAACAATAAGAGCTGTTTGTCGCAACAAAGCAGACTTTCCAGCCATATTGGGGCCTGTAATAATAATAATTTGCTGTTTTTCATTATCCAGATATACATTGTTTGAAATATACTCTTCACCTGGAGGTAGCTGCTTTTCGATAACTGGATGCCTTCCCTCCTTTATATCGATAATATCTGATTCATTCATCTCCGGCCTGCTATAATGATTAGCTATCGAGACCTCTGCAAACGAAATTAAAGAGTC
>CAMRAP010000217.1 GCA_947039985.1 uncultured Odoribacter sp. | reverse complement strand
GGCAGGTATTCCAATAAAGGCTACGCCTGCTTGGCAATAGAACGGAAGTTTTAAGGCGGAAATAGCTAATAAACCACCAATAACACTAGCTCCTGCTTCTGAAAAATTACCCACCATAGTCATTCGACCTTCATATTTTAAATACTCTTTTTCTCGCTTGTTATTAAGCATCGTATCATAAAGTAGGGCAGAGTCTGCTCCTGAAATTAAACTTTGTCCAATACCTAATAATATCTCTATTACGAAGAAGAGGGTGAAAGTGAGCGGGAGTGAGTAGCATAACATTCCACAAAAAGCAATAAAACAACCTGCTAATAAACAATTTCTCCGTCCCCAAGCATCCGCTAAATATCCAGTTGGAATATCTAATGTGACCAATACAACTGAATAGACAGATTTTAAAATGAATATGTCTTGTAGACTTAATCCATTTTTCTCATAAAATAGTACAATAATAGGCATAATTAAGGTAAACCATTTAGAAACCTTAATTAGATATAGAGAAATGATATTTCGGCGTAATGAATTCAATGACTTTTTTTTATTTAGCTCAACAAAGGTAAGAAAAAGTAGAAAACTACTTGTACGAACAAACTTTTTATGTTGTTATTCGTTGATATAGTATAAACATAAAACATTCAAATTATGAAAAATGAAGATTCAAAATTATTGTTAGGTCTCGGTATAGGTGCTCTTGCAGGAGCTACTATTGGTTATTTGATGACTGGTGAAAATCGTAAAAGACTTGAAAAAGATTTATGCAAAGCTGGAGACGAGATAAAGGAAGGAGCAAAATCTGCATACTCTCAAATGAAATCGAAGGCAGAATGTGCAGGTTCTCAATTTGCTAAAAAAACTAGTGAATGGTCTGAAAAAGCAGGCGAAAAAGCTAACGACTGGTCTGAGACAGTTTCAGAGAAAGCAAAAAAATGGTCTGAGAAAATGGAAGAGCAGGCAAATCAGGATGGCCAAGGAGATGAACATGAGGCCAAAACAGGGGCTGAAACAGAAAAATAAGGTAGGAAAAGAGTGTTGAAGTCAATAAGATTCAACACTCTTTTTATATTTTTTTAGTTTTCCATGTTCCACGTTTCATATACCAAAATGCAATACAACCCATACTAAGGAAGTAGAAATACTCCGTAGACCAACAAACAGCAACGCTAGATTTAAGTACTCCAACAATATAAATAACGGCAGCGACATAGATGACCAAGGCTATTAGTTCTATAGCTAAAGCAGAACGAGTATTACCTGTACCTGAGATACTACTGAAAAGAATATTTGCAGGGATACTTAATATCGGTATAAAAAGCATCACATAAAATGCTGGTACGGCAGACTCAATAAGCTGTAGATTATCGGTATAAATGCGCATGATTAATTCAGGAAACAGTGCCATAAAAGATACTATTGGTAGAACGAAAATATAGCATAATTTGGAAATTTGTCGTATCGTGGGTATAATAGATTCTTGTTTATTTGAGCCCATTAAATTGCTAACTAAGGAACTGGATGTAGTTGCAAATGCACTGATAATGATAAAATAGAAAGAAGCTAAACTTCGGAGTACATTGGTGATTGCCAATGGTCGTTCGCCTAAATGTTCAATGGCAATAAAGAATAAAAACCATGTACTGACTGAAATAAATGCTTGAATCATGGTCCATATAGAGATGCTTAGTATTCGTTTTATAAAATGGTTATCAGTACGTTTAAACTGAAATAGATTGTATTTTTTATAATCGATACGAAGGTAGGTGTATAAAATAAAAAACAATAGGGAAACTAGTTCTGATATAGAGCTAGCAATAGCTGCTCCAGCAATTCCCAATTCTGGGAATCCAAATTTTCCAAATATAAGGAGGTAGTTCAGCACCACATTGACACTAACCATGACAAGTGAGTTTATGGTTAAAGTACGAGTATTGGTTGTTCCAACATAAAAAGCTCGGAAAATAAAGGCTGTAAAGGAAAAGAAGAATCCGTAAATTCTCCAATCTAGATAACTAAGCGTTGCTTCATATACCTCTGGAGATTGGATTAAATATTTTAGTACAATTGGAGAGCCAAATTTTGAAATCAGAAAAAGTATGGTGGCTAGGATGAATTGAAAAATAAGTCCTTGACTAAATATAGTACCTATAGATTTATAATTTTTTTCTCCATTGCGACATCCAATCATAATTTGAACCCCAGTGCTAAAACCAAAACCAATCATAAAAATAGCCATATAATAGACGCCTGCTAAGGCAGATGCACCTAACTCTACTTCTCCAACACGACCGAGAAAAGCAGTATCTGTCATACCTATTAGATGTTCCATTAATAGACTGACTAATATTGGACCAGCGATGTGTATAATATGGCGATTGGTGAATTTCATGAATTTATTGGGAATTTTAATTTGGAGCAACAAATGTAGTATAAAATTTTAGTTAACTTTGTCCCATATAGACAATCTTGTTAATTGAATAATGATATTATGATTAAAAAATTATTTTTAGCTCTTTTTTTAGGAGCAACACTGTTAAGTGTGTATGCACAAGAGAAAGAAAAACAGAATCTTACAGTAGAGCAAATAGTAAAATCAATGCCTACGGGTATAACAGTACCAAAATCGGCTGTCATAGAATGGCACGATGAATCGAACTTTGTAATAAGAGAATCTGGAAATAAAATTTCTCTATGCAATGTGAAAAGTGGAAAGAAAACACCACATACTTTAGCTAAGCCTAAGGTGCAACCTTCTATCTTGACAGAGATGAGGAAAACGGTATCTAATCCTACACTTTCGCCCAACTTGACAAAGGTGGCTTATACGAAGGATAATAATCTTTATGTGATGGATATTGCCAGCAAAAAGCATACGGCATTGACTACGGATGGTTCAAATCTTATTCTGAATGGATGGTCGTCATGGGTGTATTATGAAGAGATATTGGGACGTAGTACAAATTACAAAGCATTTTGGTGGTCGCCAGATAGCAAAAAGATTGCTTATTATAAATTTGACGATACAAATGTGCCTATGTTTCCAATATACGATTCTAAAGGACACTATGGAAAATTGACAGAAACACGTTATCCTAAAGCTGGGGGTGAAATCCTAAAGTAGAGATTGCTATGCT
>CAMRAP010000216.1 GCA_947039985.1 uncultured Odoribacter sp. | reverse complement strand
GGTTGTTACGCTAAAGTGATCAACTTAAGCAAAGAGCAAGAGCCAGATATCTGGAATGCTATCAGACGTGATGCACTTCTTGAGAATGTGACAGTTCGCGAAGATGGTTCAATTGACTTTGTTGATGCTAAGACTGAAAACACTCGTGTATCTTACCCGATCAATCATATTGAGAAGATCGTTGTTCCTTCTAAGGCAGGACACGCTAGCAAGGTTATTTATCTTTCTGCTGATGCATTTGGAGTATTACCTCCAGTATCTATCCTTGATGACTCACAAGCACAATACCACTTCTTAAGCGGATTTACGTCTAAATTAGCTGGTACTGAGCGTGGAATCACTGAGCCAGTTCCTTCATTCTCTCCTGCATTTGGTGAGGCTTTCTTAACTCTACATCCAACTATGTATGCAAGTACATTAGTATCTAAAATGGAAGAGCACGGAGCTAAAGCATATTTAGTAAACACTGGATGGAACGGAACAGGTAAGCGTATTTCTTTGAAAGACACTCGCGCTATCATCGATGCTATCATTGACGGTTCTATCAATAATGCAGACACAGTACATGTACCTATCATGAACTTAACTGCTCCTAAGTCTTTACCAAACGTTTCTGACATCTTAGATCCACGTAACACTTATGCTGATGTAGCAGAGTGGGAAGCTAAAGCAAAGAAATTGGCAGGTATGTACTTGGCAAACTTCAAGCAATACTGTGATAACGATGCTGCAAAAGCTCTTATCCCAGCAGGTCCACAACTTTAATGCTGAATAGCTTTAAATAAAAAGAACTCCCTTCGGGGAGTTTTTTTATACTTAAAATTTAACAGACTGAACTAAAAAAAGTGAGAACTAAATATCCTCACTTTTCTATTTGTATATGAATTTCTTCCTTAACTCACATATCCTTTCATAATTCCTCGCTTGCTATTTTTTACAAACATGATAATTTCATCACGTTCTTTAGATGCAGGCATTTCTGCTTCTATTCTTTCAATAGCATCAGAATTATTTAATCCTGATTGATAAAGAATACGATATATATTCTGAATTTCATTAATCTTCTCATTGGTGACTCCTCTTCTGCGTAGACCGATAGAATTGACTCCGACATAAGAAAGAGGTAAACGTCCACCTTTCACAAAAGGAGGTACATCTTTACCAATTAGAGATCCACCTTGAGTCATCGCATAAGTACCAATATGACAAAACTGATGAACAGCTGTCAGTCCGCCTAATATAGCAAAATCATCAATAACAACTTCACCAGCAAGCTGACAAGCATTTGTAATGATACAGTTATTTCCGATTTTACAGTCGTGAGCAATATGAACATAAGCCATTATAAGGCAATTACTTCCAATCTCAGTAACTCCTTTAGCAACAGTACCCCTATTGACAGTAACACACTCACGAATAGTAGTATTATCTCCTATTCGAACTAAGCTTTTCTCTCCTTTAAATTTTAAATCCTGAGGCGTTGCAGCAATTACTGCTCCTGGATAAATCTTGCAATTTTTACCAATATGCGCACCTTCCATGATGGTCACATTCGATCCAATTCGCGTCCCCTCTTCAATTATTACATTCTTATCTATTGTTACAAAAGGCTCAATTACCACATTATCAGCAATTTGTGCTTCCGGATGAACATATGCTAAAGGTTGTTTCATTCGTTTTTTATTTTATGAATAACTCAATTTCTTTGAAATTTTCGACCTACAAATATAATTATAAGTTTTTGGTTTTTGCCACTTGTGCCATAAATTCTCCCTCACATACCAATTTTTTTCCAACAAAGGCAAATCCTTTCATAGTAACCACACCACGTTTAATAGGACCTAAAGTAATCAATTTAAAGACTAATGTATCCCCAGGCACCACCTTTTTTCTGAATTTGACTCCATCTATTTTCATAAAATAAGTCGAATAGTTCTCTGGATCAGGAACAGTGTTTAAAACCAAAAGACCTCCACACTGTGACATAGCTTCAATAATTAACACACCTGGCATGATAGGCTCCTCTGGAAAGTGTCCCACAAAATGTGGTTCATTCATGGTTACATTCTTGCAACCAATCACCATATTTTCAGTAATCTTATAGATTTTATCCACCAATAAGAAAGGAGGACGATGTGGAAGTAGCGCTCGTATTTTATTGATATCCAACAAAGGCTCTGTAGAAAGATCTAGCTCCAAAGGATATGCATCTGTTTTTTCCTCGGCTAAAATTTCCTTATAAATCATTTTAGCCATTGCAGTGTTAGCCTTATGACCAGGGCGTTCAGCAATCACTCGCCCTTTTATAAAACGTCCACACAATGCCAAATCTCCTACTACATCTAATAATTTATGTCGAGCAGGCTCATTCTCAAAATGAAGTTCCAAATTATTTAATACTCCCTCTTTTATTTGAATATTTTCGTATCCAAATAATTGAGATAAACGATCCACCTCTTCTTGCTCCATTTTACGATCGACTATCACAATGGCGTTATTCAAATCCCCACCTTTAATCAAATTATTGGCTAATAAATGCTCCACCTCTCTTAAAAAAACAAAAGTACGACAAGGTGCAATCTCTTTTGCAAAATCAGTCGTCGTTGCTGAATAAGAAGCATACTGCATTGCCATATAAGGCGAATCGTAAGCAACCATTGTGTTGATATTATACTCTTCATCGGGCAAAAGCGTGATACGAGTTTTGCTTTCCTCACAGAAAAACTCCATTTTCTTTCTTACAGTAAAGAACTTACGCTCTTCATTTTGCTCCTCTACTCCTACCATTGCTATTTGCTCAACATAATAGTGTGCACTTCCATCTAAAATTGGAAATTCTTCTCCATCCAATTCAATCAAGCAATTATCAATATTGCAACCATATAAAGCAGCCATTGCATGCTCTAATGTATATATTTTAACACCATCTTTGTGTAGACAACTCGATCTATCAACAAACTCAACATACTTGGCAATAGCTGGTATTTCTGGACTCCCTTCTAAATCTGTTCTAACAATACAATAACCCGTATTTTCTACTGCTGGCTTAAAAGTTGCACAAACCTCTTTTCCCGTATGTAGACCTTTCCCTTTTAGAGAAAATTCTCCTTTTAGTGTATTCTGTTTTATAG
>CAMRAP010000215.1 GCA_947039985.1 uncultured Odoribacter sp. | reverse complement strand
TAAACTTACATTCGATATCACTTCCCGAAAAGGCTTTCCCGTTCTTTTCAAAATTAATTATCGGGATAGCTTCTTCTTGCGGTGTTGATACGGTGCAAGATATTGAGAGTGTAGTCAAAAAAAGAAACAGTATTATCTTTGTTTTCATAACGTAATAATTTAGATAAGAATTCATTGTGCATATATATTATACAATATATACCCGATTGATGGTGGATCTCAAAATCATCACATGGTACAAATTAAAAGAAAAATAGCCTCTCCCAAAGTGTTAAATCACACAAAAAACGAGCAAATTAGCATACCCCACAAAAACTAATGACACTTACAATACGCATTTGCTCCACAAGCACACGTTGAGCCATCGCCTGCCAAAATAACATCGCGGTAAACGGTATACAGCGATTGATTTAGTTGCTCAATATCGGCTTGATGGGGCACATCAATAAACCCCTTTACTTTTCGCGTAAAAGGGGGTAACTCCCCTACTCCATCCTTGCGAACCGCTACTACATAATCCCATATTTGAGCTATGTAGTCGGGGGCGATCTGCTCGAAAACAGTTGTGTATGTAGTTAAATAGGGATCAAAAGTGAGAAAACAACTTTCGGACTGTTTCGCTATCTCTGTATTGGGAGCTATAATTAAGATTTTCATTTTCGTTGATGTTTGTATATTGATAATGTATACTGATGAATAGTGGGTAAATATATGTAATTTATTTGACTATTCGGGCGATATACTACACCGAAGTCGTTTAAACTTTTCACATAATTTGCCAAAAAGGTAAGGAGTAGCGGTATTTGTGTGACCAAACAACAAAAAGCTAAACCTTACCATAATGTACAGCGTACTCGACATAGATACGATAGAAAATAAAATAGTCCCTCATTTACCCGAACAAAAACGGGTTTCTCCTCCTTGTGTTCCTCTTTCAGAAATCATATGCGCTATACTTTACAAGTTAAAAACAGGAATTCAATGGGCATTACTACCTGTAAAATCATTGTTTAGTTCAACTATTTTGAGTTGGCAATCCGTTTATTATCACTTTAGAAAGTTCAGTAAGCGTGGTGTTTGGAAGGATTGTTGGACAAAATTAATATTAACAAAGAAAGTGTCTCTGGATTTATCGAGCTGTGATTTAGACGGAAGTCATACGCCTGCTATCAAAGGAGGAGAAGCGGTGGGATATCAAGGGAGAAAAAAACGAAAAACCGCGAATGCTTTATATCTCACAGACAGGCAAGGACTTCCTTTAGCGATGAGTGTACCAGAGGCAGGTAATCATCATGATCTATTTGAAATCAAAACTCATTTTGGAGAGATATTAGCGAGCTTGGAAAGCGCTAATATCTCAGTAGATGGTCTGTTTATAAATGCTGATTCCGGATTTGATTCTAAAGAACTTAGAAGCATTTGTGAGCAGAATTCAATAAAGCCTAACTTTGCTCAAAACAAGCGTAATGCAAATGAAGATGATGACCTCTATTTTGACGAATTACTGTATCAAGAACGGTACGCTATTGAACGAACGAATGCTTGGTTAGACGGATTCCGTTCTTTACTAAACCGGTTTGATACAACTATAGCTAGTTGGGAATCGATGAATTACATAGCATTCATGGTGATTGCACTTCGGAAATTAAAAAAAGAAAAGTTTAAACGACTTCATTACATTTGTAGTGTGCTGACACTAAGCGATAACTAGCAAAAATAAACTACCACATCCACTCTGATGCTATAAAACAAAAACTTATTCCTGTAGAATTGACTTCTAAACATAAGTTCTTCAAGTAGTTTCTCATTTAATCTCTTGTTGGATCGAATCCCAGACACGCAAATAAATCTTTTGAGTATAAATGCATTGTGCATCACTACTTTAATCGAAGCCATTGAGTACCTCATACCCCTATTTTTCGCAAGTACTTTTGCCATATTAACAGCCGTCAAAGAAGCATTAAAATTAAACCTGATTTTATCTATATCTGTGTATTGGCTGTGGGTAAGTCACGTAAATTGTTTGGCATCTCGAAATAGAAATTCTATTTGAAATCTTGCTCGGTATGTGTCAATCACATCTACCCCTCTGTGCGTGTAATATCTGTCGAAAAATATAACTTATGCTTTTCTCCTGTTATCCAAGCAACGAGTTTAACCTTTCGCTTTAAAGATTTTGAATAGGCTACAGTTGAGTACAGCGTACCTTCGTTGATCTGTACGTTTAATTTCTTAAATCTTTTTAGATCCATCTTTTTGAAATCAATCTTGCCATCATATAGCCTTGGTCGTCCACTTTGTCCTGTAGCGGTTTTTGTTGTAGGATAAAATAAAACAGCATCATCTCGAAAGCGAGAAACTAAATGAAATCCCATATCTAAAATCCCATATGCAAAGCTCTTATTAGAGAGGTAAGCATCTACTACAATGATATTTGTGACAGAAAGCAGTTTCTTTTTGCTCTTTTCCAGAATGGATAAATACCAATAAATAAGGGTTAAGTCGCATATCCTCAAAGATTTGGTGTCTGGAGTTTGAACAGCCTCCAAAGAGAGACAATCTTTATTGTCTACATCAATCAAGGCAATACCAAAAATCTCAAGTCCACGCTTGGTTGCCCCTGCACAACCAGACCAGAAGTAACCAATCCATGGAGTTCTTTTACCAGACTTTGTAACAAAACTAGGATCAATAGCAATAGCTTTGCGATTACCTGTTAGGATTTCGATAGAGATAGATTAAATGTTAGCCAATCAAATGCGTTGGAGAAGTTCATTCTGAACCGCTTCTCAGTACAGGGTAAATGCATTAGCACTATTTAATAAATATAGATTATTAGATTCTAGTATATAGAATAAGTTTCCAAATATCAACAGAATATTTTTTTACATGATAAAAATATCTTAGTTTGCATTCACTAAGTTGTTCCTAATAAATAGATACAAATGCACTCACCAAACTTCTCTCTCATATTGGATTTCTCACGTGATGTGGAAGATTTTCGTACAGGTAACAGGCTACACTACCCCTCCAGCTCAATCATTTTCATGTCTATGATAGGCTTTCTATTAGGTGCCACCGACTGGGAGTAAGCGTCTCCGCGATTCCGTCTAAAAAAAAGACAACCGATCATAACTCTTGTA
>CAMRAP010000214.1 GCA_947039985.1 uncultured Odoribacter sp. | reverse complement strand
CGAGATTCTCCGGAGTGACTGGAGTTCAGACGTGTGCTCTTCCGATCTCCACTACAAACGGGCAATGACGCTTTATGGAATTTAGATCGTAAAGGAGGAGATGAAAAGACCTACTGTTGTTTTAACACAACTGCTCGTGACATCGCTCATTTGGCTAGATTAGTACTAAACAATGGAAATTGGAATGGCAAACAATTAATCTCAGAGGCCTATATAAAAGAGGCTATCTCTCCAGCATCATATCTAGAAAATCAATTTGGAGATGGTGCATTGAATTACTACGGCTTTCAAATATGGATTACCCACTACAAGGGTATGCAAATCCCCGTATTCCGAGGCTTAGGAGGTCAATATATTTTTATGATTCCACAAAAGAATGCCATTGTTGTACGTTTAGGACATAAACGAGACAAAAAGTACAAGAGAGAAAAAACAGCGGAGATGGACGAATATCTTGACATCGCTTTCCGTATATTGGAAAAATGAGCTTAAAGCCTAGTCTTTTTTTTAAAACAAAACATTCAAAACATGTAACAATAACTTAACAAAGTAGTCACATACGCGTAACAACAGCACCCTATATTTGTGTCAGATTCAAAACAATGATTTGTATGACATTTAAAACAAATAAAACGATGAGGTGCTTTATTACATTTTCACTCTTACTACTCAGTAGTTCTTTTTTATGGGCAAACAAACCCATCACAAACGCCCAAAATTCCGATCATTTGACGTGGGAATTCTATTGTGCGATCAATGAGCAGATATTGGGAAAACAAAAGGATAATCATAAGAAAAATCCCTTCTCGCCTACTATTGGTGCACTCCAACAACTTTATAAAACGCTTAGTTTAAAACGCAACCAGCTTGGTGTTGGCGATATGAGTGCAACGGTATCTATTCGCAAGCCACTCATTTATGATTCTGTTCGCAATATTGAAAAATACTACAGCAAAAAGCGAAAGCAACAGAAACTTACTCTTGAAGATAAAGCAGATTTAGAACATATACTCAGAGTAGCTATCGCCACTCTCGACTTAGCTGATCACGGAAACTTTGAAGTCCACATAGGGATCAATCGCAAATGTGTGGAATGTCAAATTGATTTATATCAAAAAGTGATCCTTCAGTCAATATACTAATCATTTTTCTTTACATAATACAACAATTAAAATTTATCAACGATGAAAAAAATGTGGATTGTACAATTAGCCATGTGTGTGCTATTTGTTTCATTTGCTAATGCTCAAAAAGCAACAAGTACGCTTCTGCGTGGAAAAATTATCGATACGGAGGGCCAGTCTTTACCTGGCGCTACTATTATTCTTTTGGAGTTTGGCACTGGTTCTGTCACAGATGTTGATGGGAATTATATTCTTCCTCGCATTCCAGCTGGAACTCAAAAAATAAAATACTCTTACATTGGATATGCAGATACGGTCATTTTAGTACATATAAAAGAGGGAGTAACAAACGAACAAAATGTAGAGTTATCTCCTACAATTACCAATCTTTCGCAGGTAGAGGTTTTAGAATCTTTCCAAAGCTACCAAAGAGCGATGAATTATCAAAAGAACAGTAAAAACCTACGTAATATCGTTTCTTCAAATCAAGCAGGTCGTTTCCCTGATGCTAACATTGGAGATGCTCTTAAGCGAATTTCAGGGGTAAATGTTCAATATGATCAAGGTGAAGCTCGCTTTGGGCAAATCCGAGGGACTTCTCCTGAATTTAGTGCGGTCACTGTAAACGGAAATAAAATTCCATCTGCAGAGGGTGACGTTCGTAATGTACAATTGGATTTAGTTCCTGCCGATATGGTACAAACCATCGTTGTTAACAAAGTAGTGACAGCTGATATGGATGGAGATGCCATAGGTGGATCTGTTGATTTAATTACCAAGAATAGTCCTACTCGTGAGATTTTTTCTGCTTCTATTGGATCGGGTTGGAATATCGTATCACAACGTCCACAGTGGAGTGGAGCTTTAACTTATGGAACTAATATTGGAAAACAATTTGGTTTTATTCTTTCAGCTTCTTATCAAAATAATCCAATTGGTTCTGACAATACTGAATTTGAATGGACTACAGATGAAGATGGAAATAACTATGTTGAAGATTATCAAGTTCGAAAATACCTTGTCCATAGAGAACGTCAAAGTTATTCTCTTTCAGCTGGATATAAATTCAATCCAAACCACAAAATAGATTTTAAAGGAATCTATAATCGTCGAAATGACTGGGAAAATAGATTCAGATTCCGTTTGAAAGACATCTCAGAAGATGGAGTAGCAGAAAAGGTGGTCTATCAAACTAAAGGAGGAGCAGAAAATGTTAGAGATGCTCGTTTAGAACGTCAAGAGACGATGGATTACGCCCTTAATGGAGAGCACCTTATCAAAAGTAATCTCTTCGATTGGAATGTTTCGTACGCACAAGCAAGTGAAAAACGTCCAAATGAGCGTTATATGGCTTATGAGAGAAAAGATGTAGCATTCAATGCTGATTATAGCGATATTCGTCAACCTATTTTAAATGCAGTCAATGCACAAGATATTGAGTTGGGTGATGCTTATGAATTAGATGAACTAACAGAGAAGCAGCAAGCAATTAAGGAAAAAGACCTAAAAGCACGTGTGAACTTGAATATACCTCTTTTAGTAGGTGCTCGTACAGGAAGCTTAAAAATAGGTGCTAAGTATGTACATAAAGATAAAGAGAGAGAGCTCGATTTTTATGATTATAAACCAACTGAAGAAGCAAATTTTAATCAAAATATATTTAGTCACCTCAAAAGTGCTGTAGATGGAGATTATTTAGCAGGCAATTATCAGGTGGGAAAATTTGTGTCTGAGAAAACTTTAGGAGGTTTGGATTTAAACCATCCAGATTTATTTACTAAAGAGAGAAATTTAACTGAATTAGGTGAGATTTACAATGCTACAGAACAAGTTATATCTGCTTATGTTCGATACGATCAACAAATTGGAGATAAACTATCTTTGGTGGCTGGCTTGCGTGCAGAAGCAACTTACCTTGAAAATCAAGGCGTAAAATTGATCGTTCCTGAAGAGGGTGATATTACACTCGCTGATGGCAAAAAAAACAAAGACGATTATGTCGATTTTTTACCTTCTGTGTTGTTTCG
>CAMRAP010000213.1 GCA_947039985.1 uncultured Odoribacter sp. | reverse complement strand
TACCAGTCATCAATACATCAATCAATGACATTCGTCCATCCATAGGCACTGTTGGATAGTATAAAGGCAGATTCATTTTTTCACTTAACACAATTTCGCGCCACACCGTTTTCATCCAATCTACATCTTGTCGCTCTACATGTGGTAAGGCAATCGGAGTTTTAGCCTTGTCGTCTTCATTTTTTATTACGCTATCAAAAAAAGCTTTTGAAGTCTGAGCCTGAGCAAAAGACACTCCCAATAGGCAAGCTAAAAAAATAAGTATAACTTTATTCATAATTTTATGTATTAATCGATCCTAAATGAAATTGGTGGAAGTTCTCGAGTTGAACCATCTGGAGCTTTCACCATAATTTTTTCTATTACTAAAACTTGATTTCTTTTTAAACTCTTAATCATCTTTAGCTGCTCAGCGCTAAATTTTCTTTTATTTGATTTAGTTGCATCTCGAACATAGCCCTCCACAACCGTAGATATACGAAAATTCTCTACCGTAAATTTTAAGTCAAAATCAAAATTTTCCATTTCAACATCCAATCGTCCCGCTGCCACCAACATATTTTTACTAATTTTACCACCGCTCTGTCCATTAATCTTAGCGATTGGATTTGGAACATCTTTTACACGGTATACCTGCGTTTCTATCTCACGTTTTTTTCCTTGTATAGTAGCAAGAACAGTTATAGAACTATTCTTCCCTGCCACTTTGGGCTTTACAATATAGCTACCATCTCCTTTTTCTGCTATTGTTCCATTGGTAATTGCAACATCTATTGCATCCATAGGAATACCTGGAATAGCTAAAGTAAGCGGATTATCAACTCCTACATAAAACACATTCATTTTTGTTAAAGAGATCACCACTGCAGGATCAGCAACGACATAATCCATTTCAAACTCACGAGGTAAAGTGACACCAGAAGGAGTTATATAATGAATTACCCCTTTCACTTTCTTCACTCCAACACTATTGGCAACTTCCGTATAAGTAGCGACATCACCCTTATAGGTCAGTTTTTGTCTATTAGCAATAATTTCTGGACGCTGGGTTGTATCAATGGCAGCTAACAATACTCTTGCCTTAAATGACTCTCCTTTCAAAAGAAATCGAGATTCAGGTATGACCAAAGCTTCTAGCTTATTGAACTTAAATGATTCGGCATCTATAGATGCAATTAAATAATTGACAATATCGGCTTCAACATTTAAAAGATTTGTCTGATACATGGTTAAAACTGTAACAACTCCAACTAAAGGCATTCCCTCAAATGTTGATGATTCCCATGATTTAAACTCACCATCCACTGGCTTAGGATCCTTTGTTTCTAAGTGACTTGCAATAGCTGTTCTTAGCACAGAATCCTCCACTGCAACAAATCCGATTAACTTCTCTCGATAAGCAGTAAGCATATTTTTTAACTCCTCACCTTTCTTTTTATGAATGATCACCTGCCCACCAACATCTAAGTTATCTTTAGCTTTGATGTTCATAACATCAGCCGTCTCTTCTCCATCAGCAAGCACTACCATCTCATACTTCAACTTCTCTAGAAAATCATTCAAGGCTGCAGTTGCTTTGCGTATCTCTGTCGTTTTTTCCCTTACACCAGCAACTTTTTGTTTATTTAAGTTGTAAGCCATTTCAATCTCATTATACAATTCTGTATTTTTCTTATTAGAATTGGCTATTGTTGAAGTTAATCCTTGCTGAACCGTAGTAAATGCATTCAATACATCAGATGAAACATTCAATGCTAACATAGCTGTCAACACTAAATACATCATACCAATCATTCTCTGCCTTGGCGTTTCAGGACAATTCTTTGATCCCATTTAAAAAATCTTATCAGTTATTATTCACTACACTTAACATATTCCCATAAACAGAGTTTAGAGAAGCAACATTACTTGCCAATTGCTGAGTTTCTTGCTTAAATAATTTAGTGCTATCCAAGCCCAAAGAAACATGCTCTAACATCTCTCCAACGTCTCCTTGCATTCCTCTAAAAGACTCCATGCAATCTTTTGTTTCATGCACTTGTAGCTCATATAAAGCATTTAATGCACTAATGTTCTTATTTATACCTGCAATCTGTTGTGTATAATCACTTGTATTTGTTTTCAACTGCTGAAACTGCCCCTCCATTAGTGCATTTAAAGAGCTAAAGCTTGCAGCAGATTCTCCCATATTATCAGCTAATTTGGTACAATTCTCTTTTATTTGACCTGTCAATGATTGAGTTGAATCAACTAGAATACGATTAATTTCATCGTAACTAGAAGAAATCCCTTCTACAGAGTTTCCTAATGCCTTACTCATCTCCTGAGTACGAGCACCTAATTCATCAAAAGATTCAGATATCATTGTCATTTTCTGAGCCATTTCAGGAGTTTTTCCAACTATACCTGCAAAACTATCAGCAGTCTCAACAAATTTGTTTATCCCGCTTTTCAATTTATCAAGATCATCCGCTTCTAAGCCAAATCCGACATTACCCACATTAGCTGCAGGAACAACAGCAGCAACCATAGCTGCTTGAATATTCTGTTTTTGTGTAGTATCTAGATTTTCATGCCCTTTTCCCAGCTCAGGAAAAACACGAGTCCAATCATTATGCTCTGGAGCTGGCTCAAAAGCCGACAAGAAAAAAATAACAGCCTCTACCAACATTCCCACTGTCAAAATCAATCCCGCTCCAGGGAAATGCATGATTTTAAATAAAGCACCTATAATTACAGCTGCAGCTCCCCAGCCGTATACATACCCCATAATAACTTGGTACGCTTTTGTTTGAAATATTTTCATACGTCTATTCTTTATATTAACAGAACCTTTTTTCAAACTCATACCTCACAAAAAGGCAAGAGTTTGCAAGAAATTCATTATTTTAAAATTCAATACTTGATCTTACTGATCTAAAGCCTGCAAAACATCTAGCTGAATCCGCATACTCAAATGTACGTTTTCCACATTGCAAATAGTCTGCAACATCTTTCCAAGATCCTCCACGCAATCCTTTACGTTTTAAAATCTTGTTATCAGTCTTCCGTGCAGTAATTTGATAAGATGGATTTAAATCATGAGTGACTTGAGAAGATGATTCATCAAAAGCATCTCCAGATCGGAAGAGCGTCGTGTAGGGAAAGAGTGTTAAGATTAGTGTAG
>CAMRAP010000212.1 GCA_947039985.1 uncultured Odoribacter sp. | reverse complement strand
AACACATCTTCAGAAATTGCAGGCTGATTAAGTCCCGAAAGGCATACTAGCTCTGCATTAAAATGAGATCTGGATGCACTACTCAAATTGCTCCAATTGTTAGGAGGTAATCCCATACTGTTAGCCATTGCATGGTTCGCACTTTTGCCTAGATTGTAACGCACAGTCAATATTTCATTTGCCTTGATTTGTGGGTTCATAAATAGTAGCTGACGTTTTAGAGATAACACCTCTTCGGCCTGTTTGAATGCAGTATCTTCATTGCGACAGATACCTTGTGAAGCAGTCGTGGTCAAAGCAGCTAGTTGTTTAATCTTTTCTGTCACCTGTTCTCTGTTCTCCTTTAGCTCCATAGCGTCTATAGCATGTTTGATTGTTGCTATGTTAACGTTGTCAAGCTCTGCTTGCATTTCAAGGATAGAAAGTAATTCGGTACGTAGCTTATCATAACCATTGTGTCTGCATACTTTGTCCGATAGCTGTATCAGACTGTCCATTTTGACCCTATAGTGGTTGGGGAATTTTAACTGTATAACAAGATCATTCGTCTTGATATACTCTTTTTCTAATCGATTGTCTGCATAGACTGAGAAAACAGTCAAATAGGCAATTACGATAATTTTGATGTACTTTGTCATGGTTGAGATATTTATAAATAAAAATTTTAATGTTTGCTGCTATATTTTACCTACCCCTTATCAAGGTATTTTATATAAGAATTGAAAACTGCTTTTTTTGGCATTTGGGGTAGCAATCTCAATTATCATATCATACTGTTTATCACACACCAATTTATGTTTACTATCAAAGGGAATAACTATCCGTTGATAGGGCTTTAATGAAGGTATAGTTATGGTTGTCAGTAACTGCTTCTCCTTTTTATTAAAAAGATATAAGGATAAAACACTTTCTTCGGCAATTTCTATTCCATAATTTTCCACTTCAATATCTCCCATTATGCCACTTTCAGTAATAAATATACGCGGCTTTCGTGCCGAAACAATGGGTTCCTCATACGATCTGTAAGGTAATTTGGCATATCCAAATAGGAGCTTTCCTTTTTTTGTTTTTCCAATTAACTTAGGTGCAAATTCATCCGCTGTAATACCATGACCTTCTGCATCAAATGTTACGACAAGATGCTCACCTTCATTCTCTTTCTTGATAGCACGACAGCCTCGTCCATAATTCACTTCACTTGATGCTCCAAAACGCAACGACTTTATATCGACCTCTTTTTGAGGATTAAAATTAGTTTCCGCATTAATGCGAATTCGGATCGTTTTACTATTGGATTCAATGGGTTCTGCATCAAGCATTGTGAGTAGCAGTCCTGGGTTGAGCGGAATAGAGATGTTCTTAGAACTATGTTGGTCGTTCGGTAGATCTTCGAGTTTTAACGTGTCGATAACGGCAAAGTTTGCCTGTATAGCACGTCCCTGTGCATCTTGTAGTATTTTAATTCGCTCATACTTAAACCACCCCTCTTTTTGGCCATCTTCGTGCGTAACAATATTGGGTGTATAGGCTTCTCCTGGATCAGTAACCCAATGAATACCATCTTTTGAACGCATATAGAATGCTATGCGCCCTAACCAGTCATTTACAATGAGGTGATATTGTAAATGGTCTCGCCAAATTACAGGATCTTCAAATTCTCCTGCCACAGGAGGGTAAACACGTTTGTCAGTGATCTGTTGGTATGGCGAAATCCCTGTACGGCTTATCCAAATTCCTCCACCACGACACACCATGAGATATGAGCCATCTTGACGCTGTGCAAATGAAAGGTTGGATAGCCCTTCAATGATTTTTCTGTCGCGTGTGTCAAATTCGAACTTGCGATATTCCCATGGTCCTGTCATATTATTGGCAATGTAATATCCTCCAATTACATACACAACAAAGCGACCATCAGTCAAACGAAAAGCTTCAGGATTATGTCCTTTTCCGATTGTATCGGCTATTTGATAAGGTCCAATCGAATTATTCGATACTGCGTGATAAACAGTTGAGTTAGGCCAAAACATGTGCCCTTTAGCCGAATTTTCGGGCCATCCGCAGACAAATAGGTTGTACTTTCCTTGTTCATCCTTCAAGATATTACCTCCCCAGTATGAATGCTCTTTATCTTCAAGTCCATTACTTACAATACGTGAACACACGGCATCAGCACCCCAAGTATTTGATGTTATAATACCTGCAGGTAGAGGTTCGAAGCGATCGACAAATCGAGCCCCCTCTACTAGTTTATCCCATTCCGCAGGGCGTGATCGCTCTTTGATTTGCCCTGATGATTCAATGCAATATAGGCAAAGAAGGCAAGCAATGATAAATTGTTTCATTTTTCTATTCGTTTAATGTTTTTCTGGTTGCTGTTTTGTTAAGAATTTCATGCTCTAATTTCTTTTTCAGCTTATTATATCTTTTTAGATTTTTCTGATTCAGTATAATCTGTTCTGTGTAATCACTAGGTAGATGATGCAGACGAAACTTATTATGCTTTTTGTTAAATCGCAATTTCCACCCTTCACTATCAACAACAGCAGGACCTTCAGGAGCCGAAAAATAGACAAAGCGCTCTTCGTCTAGCAGGTCGTTGTTATTCATTAATACAGGTAAGAGTGATACTCCATCTTTCTTAGTTTTTAATTCTACATTCAGCAAGTCAGAAAAAGTGGTTAGTAAATCGTAGTTTGCTGCAACTTGCTTAGAAACTTTCCCTTTAGCTATTTTCGATGGAAAAGTGAAAACGAGTGGAACACGCACTCCACCTTCCCAGTTACTCCATTTTTTTCCAGACATTCCGTCGTTTCCATTAAATAGATCTCCTGTTAAATCACTCGTATAAGGATACTCCCATCCATTAAAAGCTTTACCTTGTAGATCTACATTAGGACTTTTTTTGCATCTATTTTCAGCTGTATAATAGGTTTCGTGACCGTTGTCTGTTGTAAAAACGATCATTGTATTTTCTAAGATACCCAATTTCTCTAATTCAGCGATTAATACCCCAACATGCTCATCGAGCATCTTAACCATAGAAGCATACTCTTTTTCTATCTCGCTCAACTCTTTATTATCCTTGATAGAAGGGTGCACCTCTGGTATGGCAACTGGTCCATGCGGTAACTGCGTGGGGTGAAACAAAAAAAACGACTCGTCTTTGTGTTTACGAA
>CAMRAP010000211.1 GCA_947039985.1 uncultured Odoribacter sp. | reverse complement strand
TGCATCATTCACGATTCGATTGACATACCAATTTTCATCCTCATCTCTTATCTCAGCAGGCAATTGATAAGATGCTTTTACGATATTAGCAAACATGCCTTGTTGGCGTATGGTTTGACAATCCTCTTGATCAATCCACTCTACGGGTCGATCGGCAGTCACTGCAATCAAAGGCAAACGCTGATAATATGCCTCAGCAAGCGCAGGAGCATAATTCAATGGAGCAGTTCCCGAAGTACAAGCCAAGACCACAGGCTCTCCCGTTTGTTGTGCCATTCCCAAAGCAAAAAATGCTGCACTTCGCTCGTCCAAGACTACAAAATGTGCTATTCTTTTCTCTCGAGCAAAAGCAATGAGTAAAGGTGCATTACGTGAACCTGGCGAAAGCACCACTCGCTTCACACCATGTTTTACCAATAGATCGATCAAAATCTGTACCCCCTCTTTGTCAGAAGAAATGGTCTGATTATTTAAAATTTCCATATCATCGGAATTAAAAGTATGGATATAATAAACGTTATGATATTTAAGGGTAGCCCTATGCGCACAAAATCTGTAAACTTATATCCTCCAATACCCTGTACAATTAAATTGGTTTGGTATCCTATCGGAGAACTAAAACTAGCTGAAGCGGCTATACATATCACCACAAAAAATGGCGTTGGATCAACATTCAATTCCACTGCAACTGCCAGAGCGATTGGAAAACTCAATGCCGCTGCTGCATTATTTGTTATCAACTCTGTAAAAATATTTGTTATAATATATATTATCGCCAATATCCCATAAGGACCTAAACTCTTTGCTAATCCTATTATATGTTGAGCGATCAAAGATGCAAAACCAGAATTACTCATGGCTTTACTTATTCCAAATGCACAAGCAATCGTAATCAAAATATCCCAAGTGATATACTTCGTATATTTTTTAGGAGGAAATAATTTTATCCAAGCCATCACAACCGTGGTGATACTAACAAAGAAAAACATATCTAGTTTCATCCCTGGAATAGCCTTACGAACCCAAGGCAATTCTCCTAATGTTGCACCAACAATCATAAAAATTAATAGGCCTAAAGCAATCCATTTTTTCTTTTTTGAAACATGCGTCTCTGTATCCTTTCCATTTGCCAACATCAAAAACACACGAGACTCCCCCCAAGTAGGCACAAATGTATCATCTGCCCACAAAACCAAGGTGTCATTTTCATTTAAAACAATTTTCTCTAAATGAGTTGTATAGCGCACTCCACCTCTAATAATCTCCTTTACAATGGCACCGTAATGGCGTGTGAAATTAAACTCTGCTAATGTTTTATTTATACCTGGAAATCGAGCTCCTAATACCGCTTCAACCCGATTAAATTGAGTTGAATCATTCTCATCAGTATGATCATCATCATTGCGATTATTGGGTAATATCCGATTTGAAAAAATGAAAAGATAAACCATACCTGCAATGGCAATAAAAACGCCCACTTTACCCAATTCAAACATAGAAAAACCCTCATATCCTGCATCCAGTATCATTCCATGCACCAGTAAATTAGTCGAAGTACCTATTAAAGTACACATCCCTCCAAATATTGTTGCAAAAGACAATGGAATCAAAAACTTAGTTGCTGGTAATTTCACCACTTCTGCCCAACGTTTAATCACAGGAGCAAAGATGACAACAACAGGGGTGTTATTCAAAAAAGCTGAAATAAAAGCAATAGAAGGTAACATTCTAAGCTGAGCTTTGAATACAGAGACTCGCTTCTCAGGCAAAAGCTTCTTGATTAAGGTACCTAAAACTCCACTTTGCCTTATCCCCTCACTAACTAGAAAAAGCATCGCAACAGTAATCATACCTTTGTTACTGAAACCACTAAGCATCTCTTCTGCCGATAAAATACCGGTGCTTAGAAAAAGTACGACTACTGAAAACAGCACCATTCCCGGTCTTATTTTATCTCTAACTAGGGCTATCACCATACCGATTAGACCTGCTAGTACCAATAATATATCAAAACTCATTATACAATCTAAACAGTTGAAATTAAACAATATATATCCATGTTTTCATCTGAAAAAATGACAACATAATACCTAAACAAGATGTAAATCTGCATTTTAGATGTATGCAAAGGTAGTATATTTTACAGTATTACATCTAATAAAGTGCGCGATTTTAGCTCTGTTTCCTCCCATTCCAGAGCTGGATTGGACAAGGCTGTTATTCCACCACCCACGTATAAGTGAACATGTTTAGAAAAAATCTCCATACAGCGAAGATTTACAAACCACTGAAAAGTACCGTCTTTATGTATAGGACCAATATAACCAGCATAATACCTTCTGTCTTCTCCCTCTATTTGCTTGATCATTGAAATGGCTTTTTCAACAGGAAAGCCACTAACGGCAGGGGCTGGATGTAATTCATGCCGCAAATGTTCCACCTGCTCAATTGACAATTGCTCTAGAAACTCAAATGTAGTGCAAAGATGTTCTATATTACCTGCCTTTTTCGTAAACGGTCCCTCTACGCTTAGCTCACCAAGTCCATCAACAATAGAGCTGATATAGTCGGTAACGATGGCTTGTTCCTCTATCTCCTTATCGCCCCACTCCTCCTGTATTCCCACCGCTCGTGTTCCTGCCAAAGACATGATTTTCATTCCTCCCACTTCTTTTTCCATAAATACCTCCGGAGTTGCTCCCATCCAAGTGGTCACTCCTGGCACAGACACTAAAAACACAAAAGCATCTGGATATTTGACTAGCAACTTCTCAAACCAGTTTACTGCATTAGCATATCCATCCACTTTCACAGCTAAACCTCTTGACAAAACAACTTTTTTCGCCTCATCATTCTGCAAGGCACTTATGAGTTGATTTAATTGAGCCTGATATTCTTCCCGTCCAACACATCTTCCCTCCACTCTTTTATCTCTATCCAATCCCTTTACCTCTCTCAGTTTTTGGATCATCTCCTGCTCTTCAAGAACATCTTTAAAGCGGATATCTCCCCGAATAAAAAGAGGTGAAACAGTCGGAGAAGCATCAAAAGGCACAGCCACAAATCCATCTCTATTTTGAGCATCGACTAAACAATCAAAACGCTCGACCTCTCCATCCAATTGTGCACCAAACCAAATACCCTCCTCACCAGGAAGTTGATAGGAATAAAAAGGAGCATTCTGTTCCAAACACAACTGCTGCACCTC
>CAMRAP010000210.1 GCA_947039985.1 uncultured Odoribacter sp. | reverse complement strand
CTTTTAAGTAAATATTTATTACTAGCAATTAATAAACTGATTGTCCATATAAATAAACAATCCCAATAGTTGATATTTAGGTAGAATATATCCCTTGTTATCCAGAGTAGTACGCATATCGAAGAAACAGTGATGACCACTTGAACAAAAGATAGAATATGCTCAAAAACAGAAACAATACTAAAGATTAAGATTAAAATCATTAATCCACCAAGGCTAATAGCAATAAAAGAAAGAATAGAAGCCCAGCCAATATTAATCAACTGAGCTATATTCAAATGAACATCTATATTTTCAACAATTAAATCGATAGCAAGATTAAAAAGATCAACGTATAAAAATACAAATGAAATTAAGATGCAAGCGACAAAATAGCGATAACGTTGGAGTGTCTTGTTTTCATAATTGATTCTAATATTTGAAAGAGTGATGTATACTAATTGGAAAACACAAAAAGCAGTTAGAATCAAATCTCCTATAGAAGAGATAAAAAGATCACTAGAAAAGGTATGTTCAAAAATGGGCAGACGATAGAGTGTTGAAGGGAAATGACAAGTCAATGTCAATAGTCTTAATCCACACAGAAAAATAAGAAAACCAGAAAACAAGCCCAATTGTTTCTTCCAAGATGATGTGTGTTTTAAGGCTAGGTTATATACGGAAAATAAACCTAAAAAAAAGATCAAGTATAAGGAAGCTAGAATATAATTTCCCCTATTTTCTTGATAATTATCGCCAAAAGAGAGATAGAATAGTAGATTCCCATCTTTGTCTTTAGCTATGTGAGTATCATTTTCAGCCGTGGTAAATATATGAAGTTGATCCAGATTATTCTCTGAAATTTTCAGAAAATCACTAAATTTATTCTTGAGATATTCTGTAGAATAAGGATATACGTCCAGAATTTTTAACAAGGCGAAAAACTCTATATCCTTGTGCGTTTTCCTTCTAATTTCATAGTAAGTATTCCCGATTTTTATAAAGTTTCCTTTTGTTGCTAATTGGCTATATAGATCGCCTTCTATATTCAGTTCATTTGTCCAAAAAAAGATCTTAGCTTGTCGAAAGCCAACAAATATCATATCTTCTTCCCATTTTTGCTGATCTAAATCAACACTATCTCGAAAAGATTGTAATATTTTATCCGCGAGTTCTTCCTGCTGGTGTAAGCGATACTCTATATGTTCCACCCATACTTTCTCATCTTGCTTATAAAATAAGAATTCTGTTAAAGCGGTTATACCTGATAGAGTTAGTATTAACAATAATATAATTAAGACCTTTTTTTTCATGCGTAGTTTGATTTATTCGTGATGATATGGACCACCTTTTAATATAGTCATTGCCCTATAAATTTGTTCGACAAAAATCATACGCACCATCTGGTGAGAAAAGGTCATCTTAGATAATGAAATCTTATCATTTGCTTGTTTATATACTGCGTCTGAAAATCCATATGGTCCACCAACAATAAATACCAAGCGATTTATCCCCCTCAACATTTTGTGTGATAGGTATTCTGAAAAATCAACAGAAGAGTACTGCTTTCCCCTTTCATCTAGTAGAACAACATAATCTGTAGATTGTAATTGCTCTAAGATCATCTTCCCCTCTTTTTCTTTCTGTAAATTCTCACTCATGCTCTTTGAATTCTTTACATCAGCTAAAACTTTCATTTCATAAGGAAGATATCTAGCTAAACGTTTCTCATACTCCGCTATACCGTCTCGAATATATGCAGAATCTGTTTTTCCTATAACAATTAAACAAGTTTTCATATGCTCTTAATTTCTTTTAGTCATTGAAAATCAAAGCATCAACAATAACACCTCGCAACCACCCAACGAAAATAATATTTTTTTTCAAGAAATATTTAAAAAATCAGATTTTATCACTATATTTGCACTCATCAAAGGAAAACAATTTCCATTGTCGGTCCCATAGCTCAGCTGGTTAGAGCACCTGACTCATAATCAGGGAGTCCTTGGTTCAAGCCCAAGTGGGACCACGCTTCCGAAAGCCCTATAGATCAAGACGTAAGTCGAAGTTTGTAGGGTTTTCACTTTGTCAAAAAAAATCTTTTTTGATTAAAAAAGTGTCCAAAACGATACAAAACCGTACATTTGCGTCTACTATTTAGGATCAATTTTAGGATCAATTTCTTCAAAAGGAAGCTATGACTGGAAGGGGTTTAAATTCCTCAAAAATGGCTTTTTATGACCGCTCTATACAATACCCATACTGGGCCTACCCAAAGAACTAAAATACACCCAATTAATTGGGTGTATTTTGTTTACGCATATCATTGCTGTGCTTTAAAAACACAGCAATACGATTTCTTATATTATTACTCAGTAATCTTACGAAGTAAAGTTTGCATGTCGCATTTCTCCTTTAAAATGCCAAATAAGCACTCAATAGGTATACGTTCTTGTTGCATTGTATCACGATCACGTATCGTCACTGCATTATCTTCAAGTGTTTGGTGGTCTATTGTAACACAGAATGGCGTCCCAATAGCATCTTGACGACGGTAGCGTTTCCCGATAGAATCTTTTTCATCGTATTGGCAGTTAAAATCGAATCTAAATAGATCCAAAATTTCACGTGCTTTTTCTGGCAAACCGTCTTTCTTCACTAAAGGCATAATAGCCAATTTTACCGGTGCTAAAGCTGCTGGTAATCGAAGAACTACACGAGAATCATTTTTACCCTCTTTACTTAAATCCTCCTCACAATAAGTGGCTGACATAATCTGTAAAAACATGCGATCAACCCCAATAGATGTTTCAACAACATAAGGAACATAAGACTCATTCAATTCCGTATCAAAGTATTGAATCTTCTTACCTGAGAATGTCTGATGCTGTGATAAATCGAAATCTGTACGAGAATGGATTCCTTCCACTTCTTTGAATCCAAAAGGAAAACGATACTCTATATCAGTAGCTGCATTAGCATAATGAGCCAATTTAGCATGATCGTGAAAACGATAGTTTTCTTCTCCAAATCCTAATAATTTATGCCATTTAATACGAGTCTCTTTCCATTTTTCAAACCACTCCAATTCAGTACCAGGCCGCACAAAAAACTGTAACTCCATTTGTTCAAACTCACGCATACGGAAAATAAACTGACGAGCAACAATTTCATTTCGGAAAGCTTTTCCTATTTGTGCAATACCAAAAGGTATTTTCATACGCCCAGTCTTCTGGACATTTAGGTAATTTACAAAAATCC
>CAMRAP010000209.1 GCA_947039985.1 uncultured Odoribacter sp. | reverse complement strand
ATGCAGATGAGTTTAGAGTTGTGGTTGATGACTCTATAGATTTTATTAGGGAGAATAAATCTTTAATGACCATTGGAATTAATCCGAGTAGACCAGATACTGGATATGGATATATTCATCTTTTCCTATCTAACTGGTCGATTAACACTTGATGACCAACTAAACACTTGACCTTTTTCAGCCTTTTCACGTTGTATCATTTTCTTTTTATCTAATGCTATCCTCGCTTTTTTTCGATCATCAAAGGCTTTTTCTATCGCTAATGTTTTTATTCTAGCGGCTTTTATTGCTTGGCTTTTTTCCTTTTTAGATAGACGAGAGCCTTTTTCTTGATGAGCTTTTTGTAAAATTTCTAAAATTTCATCAGGCGTGAAATCTAGAGTTTTTTCCATGTATTACTCCTCATCATTATTTTTATTGATAGGTGTTAGATTAAAGAGCTTTCTATCTCTTTCTGCTGTTAGATATTTATCAAGATTTTTTAGCATCTTTGATTGGTAATCTTGATTCTTACTCATACCATCAAGAACCATCGCACCTATCAATATTTTTTTTCGCGTTTCTTCTTTTCTTGATTTTTCTCGCTCACGATTTTTTTCAGCATTAGCCTTTGCTTGTAATGCTTCAATCTGTTTTGTTAGCTTTTCTAATTTTGTTAATTTATTTTCCATGATGAAGATCTCTATTTTTGAAAGCGATATTTTATCATTACAGTAAGACTTATTATACTATCCCGTAATGTAATAAGAAGCACTTAGGACTTGTACCAAGTCGCGCGTTTCACTTCGTGAAAAAAGAGAAGAGAAGCAAAGAGCATGGCGATTTACCATTGTAGTGTTAAACCAATCTGTAGATCGGCAGGGCAATCTTCTTGTGCATCTTCGGCTTATCGTTCGGCTGAAAAAATCAAAGACGAAAGAACCGAGATTATCCATGACTACACAAGAAAAAAGGCAGTCGATTTTACGGCTTTAATTGGTTGGAATGGTGATCGTTCTAGTCTTTGGAATACGGCAGAAAAAGCAGAGAAAAGAAAGGATGCAACCGTTGCGAGAGAGTATGAAATTGCAATACCTAAAGAACTCTCTAATGATGAAAAGATATCGCTTGTTCTCGATTATTCAACGTGGATATATGAGCGACATAATGTGGCCGTTGACGTATGTGTTCATCAAATAGATTCAGATAATCCTCATGCTCATATTATGACAACAACAAGATCAACTGATGGTGATCTATTAGGCGATAAAGTTGCAAGGGAATGGTCTGATACGAAAAGAAAACAGCATGGGTTACTTGGTCGGAAAAATGATCTTATTGAAGCCCGTGAAGTATGGGCGACTCATTGTAATAAGGCATTAGAAGAAAATAATTTTAATGAGCGTGTTTCTCATTTGTCATTAAGTGACCAAGGGATACAAAGAGTTCCCCAAATACATATTGGTTATGTTGCCAAAGAAATGGAGAAAGCAGGTTTACGTTCTATTCGAGGTGAAAGAAATAGAGAGATTATAAGAAACAATCAGCCCCCAATCGTCAGGGATAGAAAAAATCTATCAAAGGCGATTCATTTAGATAGGTTATTAAAAAGGAATAGCCATGATCAGCTTTGCGGAAACCCACAAATTGATGACAAAGGCGAAAGCAACAATCAGGGCAATCGAAAACAGAACAGATGGAAAGAGAATATTCTCCGAAATATTAACCGACACCGAGATGGTTCATCGGTGCGTAAACTATCCGACATTGCCCGCAGCTTGCCACGTATGCCCCAACGCGATCTATATGACAGAGAGCGACAAAGACAACCAAATAATCCTTCAATGCTATTGCAGCCTACTAAACGTAATAACGTGGGATTTAACGAACAAGAAACGGATCGAGTTTTGCGACGGAGAGAGAGCAGCGAACAGTTAGGTACTTTCGATATCAAGTATAAATACAATAAATCGGAACAAACGTTGAGCATGACCATTAACGGTAAAAAGCCATTAGATGTCGTTACGAATACTCAGCTTAAAGCTATTCAAAGCAGTGATAAAATTTTATTGAGAGTTGATTTTGATGATTTACAGCGTGGTGAAATCCCATTGAAGATGACTTTTGGGGAGATGCCTCGATTTAAAACGCTGAATTCTGAATTAAAAGAAGTTGAAAAAGTAGAAATTATACGCGGATTTACGATGTAATTTTGTCGGTTATATGACCAAAAAAGCAGGGCGAAGATAAAGGGTTTTATTAGTTATATCAATTATCTAAGTAGGTTTTGTTGATGAAATCACATGATGCACCAGAGAAAAAAGTATAATTAAAGTCAGTATTTTCAAAGTGTTGGATGGTTATCATTTTGTTGAAAAATGAAATCATATGCTTGAGAAGAGAAGATTTGGAGAGTAGTATCTTATCCCAGATGTGACAAAACCACTCTTTGCAGGAGTGGTTTGTCGGAATACTTAAAACGAATTTCAGAGCTCGTTAAGTCCTACTATGATAGCCATATCACGTAAGATCTTCAAGTATTCCCTCAACATCTCGCTATATTATTTGCACCCACTAAAACTACGAACGGCAGAAACTGTTCACAAGATAACGCACCTGCTAGAGTTAGTGAGAGGTTCTCACCACTTGGGGTCTATTCTACATAGACGAAAGCAGACGGGGATCAACATGTAGGTTTAGGCATTGTCTCGGATAATATTGGCGTGATTAGGGTGAGAGGGAGGAAAGCCTACTTCGTTGTAGACATTCAATCAAATACACCACTTAAAACACTGCACTTGTATGCGAGCAAGACCAGAGCACTAACACTAGAATGTTATCTCACTTGTAGCCGACATATAAGTTCCAAGCCGTCGATTGACCTTGCATCATCAAGGAGGTTTGGAGCTACAGAACATGAAAAGGTATCTGTAGGGAATAAGCGATATACTCGGCTCGGTGTCGGCATATTAGCATTCCGAAGTGGCAGCATTTCTTATGACTGAAAAGTCCCAAGGAAAGCTGCTGCTGTGGAATTTTGCTCAACCTCTCTCAATATCAGCATATATCTAACACGCTTTAAATTAAGAAGAAAATAAACTTATTGTTTATAGCGGAGCGAAAACTTAAAGCTCTTTCGATACTGAATTATCGATTGTGTGTAAAGTTTAGGGCAGCTTGTCTGTCCTACTTTTCCACATGAGAGAACCCACTAGACTGACGCGTTTCACTTGTCGATACATGGTGCTTGGATAATTCCCCGTCCTCCACATGAAATGCAACACTCAAGGAACTCTTTGATTTATAATCA
>CAMRAP010000208.1 GCA_947039985.1 uncultured Odoribacter sp. | reverse complement strand
GCTTTGTGCGAGCCGCACAAAGCTTGACCAAATTTTATATGGGGTAGTAAAGCTACTGACTTTGTCGCTTGAGTCCTGTGCGGCTTACACAAAGTTTGATTGAATGTTAAAAGAGTGGGTGGATTTCCAATATTGGAAATTTCCACACCACTCTTTCTATTGATAAATCTGTTGTCCTAGATTTTTATTTTATTTGCGCAAAACTCTGTTCAAAGTCTGCAATAATATCATCAATATGTTCTATTCCAAGTGACACTCTCAACAGAGTAGGTTCTATTCCTACAGCCTTTTGTACTTCTGCTGATAGTTGCTGATGAGTTGTTGCTGATGGTAGAATAATCAAAGTTTTGGTGTCTCCCACGTTTGCTAAATGAGAAACCAATTCTAAACTATCTACAAATTTAATGGTATCCTCTTTACAACCTTTTAATACAACAGATAGCACACATCCAAACCCATTTTGCAGGTATTTCTTTGCATTCTCGTGATTTACGTCCGACTCAAGACCGGGGTATAAGACCTTTTCTACTTTAGGATGAGATTCCAGATAACGAGCTAATGCAAGTGTATTTTCGGCTTCACGTTCAACACGCAAGGAGAGTGTTTCCAATCCTATGATTAACTGCCAGGAGTTAAAAGGGGAGATGGCAGGGCCTAAATCACGCAGACCTTCCACTCTACATTTGATGATAAATGCTAGCTGTCCAAATGTTTCGTGAAACTTTAATCCATGATAACCTTTACTAGGCTCTGAAAGCTGTGGGAATTTCCCATTTCCCCAGTTGTAGCTACCTCCTTCAACAATAACTCCGCCCATTGAATTACCATGTCCACCAATCCATTTTGTTGCTGATTCAACTATAATATCTGCACCATGTTGAATCGGTGCACACAAATAACCACAAGCTCCAAATGTATTATCAACCACTAAAGGTATGTCATACTTTTTAGCTAGTGCAGAAACTTTCTCAAAATCAGGAATTGAAAATGTTGGATTACCTATTGTTTCTAGGTAAATCAATTTGGTATTTGAGTCGATTAATTTTTCTAAATCTTCAGCCTTGTCGCTTGCTGCAATGCGTGCATCAATGCCCCAATTCTTAAATGTGACTGTAAATTGATTGTAACTTCCTCCATAAAGATAGGGTGACGATACAAAGTTATCTCCATTATTAAGTAGCGCTGTCAATGCAATCACCTGAGCTGAATGTCCAGAGGCAACTGCAAGTGCAGCAATTCCACCTTCAAGTGCCGCCACTCTTTGCTCAAAAACGTCGGTAGTAGGGTTTTGTAAGCGAGTATAAATATTACCAAACTCTTTTAGCGCAAACAAATTTGCTCCATGCTCGGCATTTTTAAAATTATATGCTGTTGTTTGGTATAAAGGGACAGCACGTGAAAGTGTAGTTGGATCAACTTCTTGTCCTGCGTGCTGTTGTAGTGTTTCAAACTTATATTTTTTTGTATCCATGATGATGTTTTTTATTTAAATATGACTGGTAGACTTGCAAAAAATGCAATACCTATATAAACTTTTTTAAACTTGATTCTGGTGAATTGTGGATGGTTTGTATATGAAACCTAAGTCCACGATGGGGTATACAATGTGCTGTTAGCACATTCGCATGACTAAGCTTGAAGACTGATATAGGTAGCTATTTTTTTCCATCGGCACAAATGTACAAGTTTTTTTGATGACTGACAAATGTCACTTTAAATCTTCTACAAAAAAAGCCCTACTTATTGTTGTGGAATAAGTAGGGCTTTCATAATGTATTAGATGCTAAAGAGAAATAACACCTGCAGCAGTTGCTGTTTTCGATGAACGAATTTTAATTTTAAGTATAAGTCCATTGTTAGCAGTTGTTAGAGACAAGGGGTCTACGGTGTAACTGACACTATCATTCGTATCTAGATTTTTCTCTGATTTAGAGCTAGCAACTAGATTTCCATCTGCAATTAGCTCATATCCTAAGACGGTAATTGCCCCTGTTTTCCGAATGCTTTTTATGGTGATCTCTTTTAATTTAGACAGTTGAATAGCCGATACTTGATAGGAGAATTCACGTTTATTATTTTCACCTATATTCCAATAGCCAATGTCATTTGGATTGGTGTTGATGAGAGAATTTTGATTTATCTCTTGGCTTGCATGGATCAATCTAGTTGACATTTCAATGATATCCACCTCTGGTTTTGTATGGCTTGAAACATGATTTTCTACCCAGTTTTTTTCCCACTTTGCATAGTCAAATGGAACACCACTCTTTTTTGCTGCAAAATAATGCTTCCAGCGTGGCAGGTAATACTCGCCTATTAGTCCACCCCAAACTCTTGCTGAATAATCATCCACTGGAGGACCCCAGATGGTTATAATACGGCGTGCATTTGTAAGATATTGTGCTTTTTGTTCTGCTGTTTTTCCACTTCTTTCCGCAAAATCTAGCCAACGAGGCATATTTAATGTCGGATGATTTAGAAGTAGTGAGTCCATAGCCAACATGATATGTTCAAATGTTTTCTCATATTGAACAGCCTGTTTTTGATCTCCTAAAAGATACTCTTGATCGATCATTTTGATTAGCTGTTCAGCTTTTCCACCTAAATAGAGCGCTGTGTATTCTGCTAAATCCGTTTTGTAAAGTGTATTGTCTTTAAAATGTGGTGCAGCAGCAGCAAATTGCTCAATGCCCTTAAAGAAGGCGTCATTGATATTAATACTTCCATTTTTTGTGCGACCTGGTCGGAATTGCCAATTGTAGCGTGGGTGATCTGTAAACGTACCATATACAGATTTGCGCAATGTTTTGAGTGATTTTTCGATGTTCGGATCTATTTTCCCATATCTATTTTCACTATAATTACGATACCAATCATCGATGTTGATTGGCGTATTGCTCCATCCTGCATCTGTGTATAATTCGTATAAAACTTCATTGTTTTCTATTCCTTCAGGCGCAGTGCCATGTGCAATTAAATTTCCTTTATTGGGAGAGTTTAGAGCTTCTAAGTGACCATTTGCATAGAAATCTAGCACACCAGTCATACCTACTTTTCCGCCCATATTTGGAATGACACTATACACCCATTGCTTGTTTTGAAATCCTTTATGAAAGTCCCAATTCACCTCTGAATGCCAAAAATGTTTATTGTAATCAACTGCTAAATCTAACAAAATCATTTTGTCGTCAGGAACTTTAGACAGTAATGCTGCTAATGATTTATAGTCCCAAATATATCGCTGATACCCAAACATCCAACCTTGCATCACCCAAGTTGCCTCCGGATTTGCTGCCTGGATAG
>CAMRAP010000207.1 GCA_947039985.1 uncultured Odoribacter sp. | reverse complement strand
TAATAAAAAAATCAAATCTTAGCTAGTAATTCTTTCACATCTGTTTCTATCTTCTGTATCGGAAGATAGGCACCATACTTCACATTCTGCTTTAAATGGTGATCTAAACTATGGCGACTACGGTACAATTGACTAATCATATTTCGAGTGACCTCCCCATTTTTCTTTTCCTGCCGCAAAAGAGTTTTACATACGTCCTTACTGATCAAAAATATCAAATCATATAGGTTATGCCCACGAATAAACAAATAAACATTATCTGGAGTCAACCCTAATTTGAACATCCTTTCTCTAACCTCATCCAAATTAACATGAGGGTATTTCCTTCCCAAAAATTCAATTTTCCATTCCACACGATGCCTTAATTCATCCAAAGCACGTGCACCATTATCTTGTAATAAAGGAGCATATTTAGAACTGGGCAAAGAAAGGTAGGATGCAAAATCAAACTGACTAAAACATACAGGTACACTATTTTGAAAATAAATATGCCAAATAAATAGTTCGTACAAAGAATTCGAAAAATCTTTTAAGAATTTACGAAAATCAAAAATCGTATTTTTTAAACGTGTAGCTCGCTCACAGACATCATTTAGCCCATCAGCAAAACAATGGTGATTTTCAAAAGAATAGGTATAAGTTTGTAGCACATAGTGCTCTACATCTATTCCTTGTTGTTGAAGTAGATAGCGATAATCGCTATCTATACAAATAAAAAAATCGGATCTCAAGAACTTAAAATATTTCAAACATTGAGTCACGCCCGAGGTCTCATTTCCATACTCATTCTGTGAGCCAGAAATAAAATGAAACTTATCATGGGGGCGAAAGCGTTTTAAAATAGCTTTCCAAAATACAATATCAGCTTTATTCTCTACATGTATAGCTGCTCTACAACGCAACATTTTTGCATCTGCAGCAAAGCGTTTTGCAGCAAATGAAAAGTGAACATCACGATTAATATATCCAGCTTTTGAACCTAACATAAATTATTCTCTACTTTTAAAAAGCTCTTCAACAAACACCAGTTTATCTCCCCATCCATCTCCAAATAAACTAGGAGAATGGGTTGAAGTAATAATCTGACAATTGGGATTTAG
Organism: uncultured Odoribacter sp.; assembly: GCA_947039985.1. GTDB lineage: Bacteria > Bacteroidota > Bacteroidia > Bacteroidales > Marinifilaceae > Odoribacter. The sequence continues at coordinate 2,210 of CAMRAP010000207.1, read as the reverse complement.
GTGACGAATTTCTTCAAACAACTTATACTGCCACTCTATATGCAAAGAAATCTCCGGTTCATCCATCAAAAAAATATAAGGCTGTTCATCCATCAAAAACACCCGCATTAAAATCAACATCAACTGCTTTTCACCAGACGAAAGCTTATACAAAGGAATTACTTCTCCTTCATCAATAAAAATCAAACGATTTGTGTTCGGATCTATCTGTATTTTCTTTTGCGTCTTTGCAAAAAGACGATCCACCGTTTCAAAAAAAGAACGAATTCGCTTGTTAATATAGGCTGCTTGGTCAGGAAAATTAGTTGCTTTTAAACGATAGTCCGAAAAGGAAGGATTAGTTGCTCCTATATTATACACCATTGCATGAAGATCATTATACAACTGACTATACTCTTTAACTGCCTTCGGACGATCCCGCAAGGGAATGTCAAAAGTACTAATCTTCCGATATTTCACTTCCTTTAGCTTAGATTTCAAGTCGGCAACAGTTGTCTTTGCAGAGTAAGTTATTTTTTTCCCACCCATGGTAATTTCTACATCAACTCCATATTTTTTCAAACGCTTCACATCTGCCATAAACATAGCATCAATGATATTGAACAAAGTTGTTTTTCCACTACCATTTATACCTATCAAGACATTTACATCTGAATTTAGATTTTCCCAAGAAAAATCATACTTCTTCCATAAATTCCATATTTCGATACTACCTACAATGTTTGTCATAATCCTTTTATTTATCAGCCTTCAACAAAGATAGGAAAGTAAAAGGAAAAAACAAATAACAAACAGGATAAGCTAGGGCAAATCCTAAGCTTGAAATGAGGAAAGCTAAAGATTCAACTATCATTGCTGTTTTTTACAAAGAAAAAACACTCAACTTTTGCATAAATATTCTTCAATTTCGCATAAAAATGCAAAAAATATGCGGATATTAAATTTATTTTTGCTATTTTTGGGGTCAAGTAAATATAGATTCAAACTAACATTTTATGATAGATTTCAATAATACTCAAATCGCATTCTCATATAAATCTGATCAAGAATTAAAGAATGCTTATCTACTATTTAATGCGATAAAAAATCCTCTATTAGTCAAGCTTGGAAAATTTTCTGTCAACATTGCCTTAGGTATTCATTTTCCTCTAGCATGGGCTGTAAAGCCAACTTTATACAAACAATTTGTTGGAGGTGAAACTTTAGAGGAGTGCCAAAAATATGTGGATCTTTTAATGAAGTTCAATATTAAATCTACATTAGACTATTCTGCAGAAGGTGAACAAAGTGTGGAAGGAATACAATCAGTGTTTAAAGAGACTTTGAGATCTATTGATAATGCGAAAGGAAATGAGGGCATAGCCTATGCGGTTTTTAAACCCTCTACACTTGTCATGGATAAAATTCTTTCCAAAGCATCTGAACATAAAGAAGACCTAAATGAGGAAGAGGAGAAAGAATTTGAAGAGTTTAAATCTAGATTTATGGCTTTGTGTCAACGTGCCTATGATAACAATGTAAGATTATTGGTCGATGCTGAGGATTGTTGTTTTCAAGATGCTCTAGATGATTTAACAGATGAAGCGATGAGGGTCTTCAATAAAGAACGAGCCATAGTATTCGCAACCTTACAGATGTACAGGCATGATAGAATGCCTTATTTGAAGAAGATATACAATGATGCGCTGGAAAAAAACTATATCGCAGGGATAAAATTTGTTAGGGGAGCTTATATGGATGATGAGAGAGAAAGGGCAACAAAATTGGGATATCCCGATCCTATCTGCAAGAATAAGCAAGCAACTGATGATAATTTTAATGCAGGTGTTTCTTATGTTATGGACCATATAGCTAATATGGAACTTTTTATTGGTACTCATAATGAAGCAAGTAATCTAACAGCTGCCAAATTAATGAATGAAAAAGGGATTGCTCGGACTGATAAACGGATATTTTTTGCTCAACTGTTGGGCATGAGTGATAATATATCATTCAATCTTGCTAAAGCTGGACATAATGTGACTAAATATGTACCCTATGCACCCGTTAGAGATGTTTTACCTTATTTATTGAGAAGAGTGGAAGAAAATACTTCTATGGCTGGGCAGACAACTCGTGAATTGAATATGATTAAATTAGAGATGGAGAGGAGAGCACATGTTTAATAACAAACATTTTGAGATCGGAAGAGCGTCGTGTAGGGAAAGAGT